>NZ_CP072934.1:2100000-2389603 GCF_024453815.1 Corynebacterium pseudogenitalium
AGAACCGATCCAAACGCACATCCACCGACGACGGCTGCACCAACGCAGCGTCATACGGCGCAATACCGAGGCGTCCCGAATCAACGGCGTCACGAATGTCATGGTCTGAAAGAAGCACGGCGCCAAGTCTAGCCTGCTTTCACGCGGGGCTAAAGTAAACGCATGCACCGAATCCTCTCGACTATTCTCCTGACCGCCGCACTCGCCAGTGCGCCAGTGGCCTCCGCCGCCACGACCGACACCAGCGACATCTTTAACGACGCCTCTTGCGTCCCCGCCGCCGACAAAACAACACCCGTGCTCTATGTACACGGCACCTCCGCAAACACCGAAAAGTGGGCCCAAAACGCCGTCGCCCTCAAAGCCGCAGGCTACTGCGTATGGGGCTTCAACTACGGCCGTGGCAGCGGACTGCCCTCCCTCTTCCCCGGTTCCTACGGCAACGCCGACATCAACAGCTCCGCGCGCGAACTCGCGCGCAACGTCGAACGTGTCAAGGAAGCAACCGGTGCCGACCAGGTCGACCTCGTCGCACACTCCCAAGGCGGCCTGCTGGTGAAGAAGTACATCGCCGAGCTCGGCGATGGCGACAACGTCCGGCGCGCAGTCACCGTTGGCGCCACCTTCCACGGCACCGACCTCAACGGCACCGGCAAAATCCTCTCCCCCATCGCCCGCGCATTCCCGCGTCTCGCAGCGTTCTTTGCAGGACCAGGCGCAGTCCAACAACTCAACGACTCCCCCGTCATCCAAGCGCTCAACACGCTTCCCGACACCCAAGCCGGAATCGTATACACCTCGCTCTACTCACCATCCGACACCACCGCCACCCCAAACAGCACTTCAATCCTGCAGGCCGTCGACGGAGCGGACGTCGCCAACATCAACATCGAAGCATCCTGCCCGAACTCAGGCCGAGTCTTGCACCCCAACATGCAATCCGACCTCACCGTCGCAGCCCTCACCAGATGGGGACTCGAGCGCACCGCCGACGACCGCACTCCCAACCAGCGCGCCTGCTCACTCAGCGCGCTCCCGGAGGTCGCCGGCGCCGACCGCTAGCGTTTGGTAAAGCAGCAGCGTGGTGCTAAAATTACCCACTGCTGCATTACATGCGCTGCCGGCGTAGTTTAGTGGTAGAACATCAGCTTCCCAAGCTGAGAGTGCGGGTTCGATTCCCGTCGCCGGCTCCACTATGACGTCGAAAATGATAAGTAGGCGTTTGCGTTAGCGCGTACGCCCCAAGGGGGTCAAGAAAATCGCTTGCGTTAGCGAGTGTATAGCGCATTAGCTCTGACCTGCGGAAGCGCTTTCCTCTCTTTCGGCTGAGCGAGCGTTTGCGTTAGCAGGCGTTGATCTGGTCAAGGCGGACGCTATGGTCGGCGACCTCGGTAACGAGTTCAGCGTCGTGGGTGATGACAATGACGACGGCACCAGTGTCAGCGAGTTTACGCATTACTCGGGAAATCGCGACAAGGTGCTTGTAGCCAACACCGGACGTGGGTTCGTCGAAGATGTAAACTTTCTTGTTCGCAGCAAGCGCTGTAGCAATAACCAGGCGTTGGCGCTGCCCGCCAGAGAGTGCTTGGGGATGGTCAGCCTCGTGGTCGGCAAGGTCGAGTTCTTCAAGGATCGCGTGGGCATCGATGTGTTGCTTTTCGGCTTTGGTCGTGCCGAGCGTGACTTCGTCGATGACGGTATCTGAGAACAACTGTCGGGTAGGGTCTTGCATCACAAGGTAGGCGTCACGGCTGGGGAATTTTTGTCCATTGAGTGTGATGGATGCGTGTTTGGCTTTTTCTAGTCCGCAAACAATGCGTGCCAGGGTTGATTTCCCTGAACCGCACGGGCCGAGGAGCGCTGTGATTTTCCCTGCCGGAAACAACACGTGGTTAATATTGAGGACTGTGTTTCCGTGGCGGTAGGCAAAGGTGAGGTTGCTGATCTCCAGCCCCTCCCCTGCCGGTTCCGGAAGTTGTGGCATAGGCACAGTTACTAGGGATCGCAGTCCAAGCTGTTTGCGCTCCTCATCCGAGGTAGCGTAGAACTCTTCGCCGGTTGCGGTGAGGACGATGTTGCCTTTATCGAAGTAGTAGACACGGTCAGCGATCCCGGAAAGAAAACTTAGCCGGTGTTCAGCAATGATGATCGTGTGTCCATCAGCTTTGAGCCTGGCGATGAGTGTGGCGAGTTGGCCGATAAGATCAGCTGATAGGTTCGCGGTCGGCTCGTCAAAGACGATCAGCGACGTGTTGTTGCACATGGCGACGGCGCAGGCCACGCGTTGCATCTGCCCGCCCGACAGCTGTGTGACGCGGGATTCCAACAGGTCGGCGATACCTAACTCGGCTGCAACCTCGTCAATGCGGGCACAGATCTCCTGCGGGGCGCGGCCGAGATTTTCTGGGCCGAAGGCGAGTTCTTGGCGCACGTGAGTGGTGTAGAACTGGGTGCGTGGGTTTTGAAACACTGTCGAACAGTGGTGGGCAAGCTCTGATAGATCTACTCGTGCCACGTCAATGTCGTCGACTGTGACGCTTCCGGTAAGGTCGCCGTCGTGAAAGTGTGGGATGAGCCCGTTAAACAGCCGTAACGCGGTGGTCTTCCCCGATCCCGATGCGCCACACAGCAAGGTGACGGTTCCGGGTGTGATGGTGATGGTTGCGTCATTGATTGAGGGGTGGTCTGCTCCTCGATAGGTGAAGGTGACGCCGGTGGCTTGGGTTATTGTCATAGGACGATTCTCCATATCGCGAAACCGATAACGATGAGCAGAATGACTGCGTCGATCACACGGAATTTCACGACCGTGACTGAGGTGGGCTTTGCGGTTCCGCCCAGTCCGCGCACGAGGGCGGCCGATGCCAGTTCGTCCCCGCTGCGTACCACGGTCGATAGCAGCGGGATTGTGAAGTACTGGGCCGCGCGCAGGGAAAGCGCGGACATGCCGCGTAGTTTCATCGCATCTGAGATCGCTTTAACCTCGTGGCCGATCACAGGCAGCACACGTAAGGCAACCGAGATTGGGATCGTGAAACAGGTTGGGATTCGTGAGCTGGCGAGTGCTTTTTGCAAGGTGGCGGGTCGGATCACGCCGATCGCGTAGGCTCCCATTCCTGCGCTGACACTGAATCGCCACATCCACTGCAAAAACAGCACGAGGAACGCGCTGACCGTTGACTTCCACACCAGTGGTATCACGAAGACGAGCCCGCCGAGGACCGCAAACGTGGCCAGGTAGACGGCCACCCAGCTCGGGCGCACGAGCGTGTTGGGGTTGATCGCAGCGCTCGCCAGCATCACGGCGGCGAATCCGCCCAGAGCACACACGAACCACGGCGAGTAGGCACTGTAGATCGTGGTGGAGACGATGACGAGCGCTACGATAATCGTGCGCGGGTCGGGAAGTTTAGACAAGACCGGCCCGTTCAAAGTGCTTACGCGCCACCCTGGTTCCCAACAGACCAGCAAGCCAGCCCACGATGAGCATCACAACGAAGAAGCCCAACAGAATCGGAATCGTGACAACCTGCGCCATCTTCGCGGCATACTCGGCGCCCATTTGTTCGGCGATCTGCGACATATATGCGTCTTGGTCCATAAATAGCGGCATCCACGGGGAAACATAGATCGGCAGAATAAACAGTGCGTATGCCAGCGGAACGCGAACCTTCACGCTCTTCGGCCCCTTGGTAATGACTAGGTCGGCGAGCAGGCCGAATACAGCGGCCACCGCGATTCCCCCTACCCAGTGGCCGGTCACGAAGAAGAGGATTTCGATGATAATCAGCATGATTGTCAATGCCCCCATCTTCGGAGTGCGTGCTGTGAACAGCGCAAAGACGATGCCGTTAACGAGAATAGAAAGCAAGAAGCCGGCATACATGGCGGCGGGGATGAACCCGAGCATTCCGAATGCAAACACGATGACGAACATCAAGGCGGTGAAGACGCCAATGTTGATGAAGTCGCGCGTGTTGAGGCGCGAGGATGTAGGCGTAGACATAGTTTTTCCTTTCATGTGCTTATACGTGCTGTGTTTAGACGAGTTGCCATCCAGCTGCGTTGATGCGTTCTTGCCAGAAATCGCGGTATTGACCCGGCTGGTTGACCAGCTCGTCGTGGCACCCGCGCTGGGCGATACGCCCATCGTGGGAGAGCACAATGATTTGGTCAGCTTGGCGAATGGTTTCAAGTTTGTGGGCGATGACAATTAGTGTGGAGTGCTTACGCAGCTCGTTCATCGCCGCAACAATGTTGGCTTCATTTTCCGCGTCCAACGCGCTGGTGGCCTCATCGAACAGCACGATCGGGGCTTTCTTCACCAAGGCGCGAGCGATGGACACTCGTTGGCGTTCCCCACCTGACAGTGCACGCCCGCCAGCACCCGCCAATGAATTCCAGCCGTCTGGGAGGCGGTTGACAATTTCCGTCACGCCCGACAGCTCAGCGGCCCACCTGATTTCTTCATCAGTAGCTTCGGGATTGCCAAGGCGAATGTTGGCTTCGAGAGTGTCGTTGAATAAGTAGACGTCTTGGAAGACCAGAGATATCTGGCGCATCAAATCTTCGGTGGTCTGCTCGCGCACGTCCACTCCGCCAACGCGCACGCTGCCGGACTGCACATCCCAGAAACGTGCAACCATCCGGGCGATCGTCGTCTTCCCGCACCCAGATGGACCAACCAGGGCACACATGCCGCCTTGCGGGACATGGAAGGACATATCGTGCAGCACCGGGGTGTCCGGATCGTAGCTGAAGGTGACGTCCTCGAAACGAACATCACCAGGTGCCCTCACTGGTGTAGAGGCATCGGGTTCGGACAGTTCGGGGGCATCCATGACCTTGTCGACGTGGTTCATCTGCTGGCGGCGTTCTTCCAGCCCGGTCATGCAGCCACCGATGTCTTGGAGCATGGTGGTGAACCGCAGGCACATGCCGATTGTGACCACGGCGTTCAGCGCATTCATTTGCCCGCCGAGGGCGAGTTGGGCGGTCAGCCAGATCATTATCACGACGAGGGCTTGGACGAACATTCCATTAATCAGGTTCGCTAATGTTTCGATCCACAATGCTTTGCGGCTTTTGCGGTCAGCCTGTTTGAATGCCCGATCAAGGGCCGGGTAGTCGTCGGCGACATGGCAGGAGCGCAGCGCGCCTTGGCAGGTGGCGAATTCGACCATGCGAGCCGCCAATTCTGACTCAGCTGGTTCGGAAACCTGCTTACCTTTATCAAGAAGCACGCGGGAGATATGGAGGAAGGCGAGCATGATCGGGAACGCGATCGTCAAGGTCAGTCCCAGCCGCCAATCCCAGAACCAGGTTCCCACAGTGATCACCAGCACGGCTGAGAGTTTTTGGACGAGGGAGAAAATGAAGTGCGCCGCCGACTCGCCCAAGTTCATCATTTCCTGGGTGACCATGCGCGACAGTCGGCCAGAGCTACCCGAATCGAACACTCCCAACGGTAGGCGGGCTACTTTGTTACCTATTGCGTGGTGGACGTCGTGAATGAACCCGAGCGCGCCAATATAGCCGGTGCGCATGCCATAAAACTCGGTGCCTACACCCGCTACCGAGATCACCGCCAAGGCGATGAGCCAGCCCCAAAACGATAACCCCCACACCGGCATTCCGGTCGCTAGGGCACTTGCTGCGGGAAGCAGAATCAGCAGGGCAAAGCCGTGACACAGTCCTGAGACCGCACCCCACGCTTGACCGACCGAGAGGTCACGCCACGAGGCGGGTTCCATCAAACGCTTAAAGCGTGGCAGCAATAGTTGATTCATCGTGTCATCTCCTCACATGCACCTTGGGCAAGAAGTGCCTGATAGTGCGCATTACCCAACAGCTCGTCGTGTTTACCGACCACAGCAATGCGCCCGCGTTCCATGACGACAATCTGATCCGCGCCCCTGATCGAGGCCAACCGGTGGGCGATCACAATCACGGTTCTGCCTTTGGCAAGAGTCGAGAGAGCTTGTTGAATTTTCGATTCCGATTCCGGGTCCGCCATCGCCGTCGCCTCGTCCAGCACCAACACTGGGGCATCAACCATGAGCGCCCGGGCGATCGCGATACGGGCTGCCTGCCCGCCCGAAACGTGGGTGTCCTCCCCCAACACGGTGTCGTAACCATCTGGCAGGCTCATGATGAACTCGTCGATCTGCGCGGCTCTCGCCGCCTGTCGCACCTGATCCAAGGTTGCGTCTGGCGCGCCCAGGGCAATGTTGTTGTGGATGGTGTCGCGAATAAGCTGTGCATCTTGCAAGACGAACGCGACCGTCGAATACAACAAATCCTGGGAAATGCTCTTTAGATCAACCCCGCCGATAGTGATCGTGCCAGCGTCCGGGTCATCGAAGCGGGCAATTAAACTCGCCAACGTCGACTTCCCCGCACCCGACGGGCCAACCAGCGCGGTCACCGTGCCTGCCGGAATGCTCAGGCTCACCTCGTCTAATGCCTGGGTGTCGTCATAGGCATACGACACACCCCGAATCTCGATATCATGACCGTGTGGTGTCTGTGGCGCATCGGGCTGACTCAACGCTGGTAGCTCCATGACGTTCACCAGCCTCACTGCCGCAGACCCTGCGAGCTGGTACGACCAGGCGATGGTTGCGACTGCCATCAACGCTCCCGGCAGCACCAAGGCGATCAACGTCGTCGTTATCACCTCGTAGATGCTCACCCAACCGGCGTTCATCATCAACGCGCCACCGCCAAGGTTCACGATCAACAACACCGGGATCGACACCCACGAAAATGAGGCGACCGACATCGACACCAGCGGCATACACCACGCCCGGTAGAACTTAGAAAACTCGTTAGCCGCATCTAAATAGGCTTTATGTGCTTGGCCGACCTTGCCGAATGCTTTCACCACTGAGATACCGGCAACGAACTCGGCCATCGTTGCCGAAACCTGAGCGAGCTTGGTGTCCATTTGTGCGGTCTTCTCATTCATCCCACGCATCGACATGCCATACATGCCCACATAAATCGGAATCGTCGCAATCGACAGCAGAGCGAGCCGCCAATCCACCACAAACGCATACACCAACAAGGCGAGCGGGGATACGATCGCGTTCAGTTTCTCAATCGGCCCGTGCGCGATCACTGTATGCACCGTGGCCGTATCATCCTGAATGGTCTTGCGGATCTTCCCCTCACCCTCGCGGGTAAACCACGACAGCGGAGCAGTCGACATTCGGGCGGCAATTTGCCGACGCATCTGATTACGCAACGACAGGTCAATAAAATGCGTCACGCCCAATGCAACAAAATATAAGGTCAACCGGGCCATGTATGCGCTGACGAGGAGCATGACGATCCAGTTCACCCGCGCCGGGTCCACCTGGTCTTGCATAAGTTCTCTGCCAAGCTCCACCAGAGCCACATACGGGGCAATAGCCAACACGCCTGAGAGAAAAGCCAAAACCTGCGCGATAAACAGTTTGCCTTTCACCGGCTGCGATAGCTGACGGATCGCGTTCTGGCCAGCGACAGATTTTTCCTTCGCGGACCCATACTCACCGTCAACAACCTGATCCGTTACACTATCGTTCACGTAAACACCATCCTTATTAGGTAAGTCTAACCTTACTCGCTTTCTGGGAGGTGTACCTAACCGTGCACATCAACCGATACGAGCATCACCCTTTCAAGGCCATGCTTACCTGTTCACCGGTGCGGAATACCAACCGGATCGTATCCTCGTCTACGATGGCGTGGTCAATGAGTGCGCTCCACTCTACATCTGTAAGAACGAAGGCTCTTGGGCTGGAAGTTTGCTGCGCCCGCGAAATGGGTTCGCACCGATCAAGCACTTCAGGACTGTCCAACACGAACCTGAAGCAAGTCCATCTACTGCTCAAGAGTACGAAACACTCACAGAGTTAATTCTCGAAACGCTCAATCAAGCCGGTATTGAAACACTCCGTGCCCTCCAACCACTAGCTGAAAGCGATGACACCCCCTAACCAGATACCCGCTAACGCAAGCCCACCCGCAGATCCCCTTGGCTTCAAACGGACGCCACCCCCAGTGGGCGTTACAGCGATGACTGCCGGATCGCCGAACCTCCAGCGAAGTAGCGAGCAGTCTCAAAAACAGCTAAATCCCAGCTCAACAGGGGTTTAGTGACTCATGCGGCTTTTATCATTTTCGACGTCTAAGCCTCCACTAACACCCCTTTTGCAGGGGTGTTTACGTTTGCCGTTTTTGAGGTGGGCGGAGACGCGAGTGACAAAAGACGCAACCCGAAAAAGTAGGGTCGACATAACTGCAGGTCACAAAATGGATAGCCAATAAGAGATGCGTCTTTTGTCACTGGCGCAACGGGACGCGCACCAGATTCCGGCGTTTCGGCGAGCGTCCCAGCATTTCGCCCAGGTAGCGCGCCTCGCGGGAGGGAATTTGGCGCACGAGGAACAGGCACCTACCCGCAGCGGACGATGGGCTGCGGGTCGTAGACCGTGGTGGTGGTTTCGCGGCTGAGTTCGTTGCCGGCGAGGTCGGTGATCACGCGGGTGTCGGAGGTGGTGAAGCCGGGGGCGCCGCCGGACGGGGCGCAGTCGGGGCCGGTGACTGTGCGGGGTTGTGGCTGGGTGTAGGCCCAGCGTCCGCCGTTGATGGACTGCACGTTGACGGTCTTGACGCCCATGAGGCTGACGGTGATGTTGCCGCCGCCGTAGTTGGTGACGATTTTGACGGGGTGGTTGCTGTCGTTGCGGAAGGCGAGGTCGATGGCGCCTTCGTAGACGGTGGCTTCGCGCCCGGCTGGGTAGCGGGAGATGTAGTAGGAGTGTGGGGTGGAGGCGACGTCGGTCATGCCGGCGAAGTAGGCGGCGTTGTAGAGGGTGGTGGCGAATTGGGAGATGCCTCCGCCGACGGCGGTGCCGCCGCGACCGTTGATGATGATGCCGGATTCAACGTAGCCCTGGGCGGTGCCGCGGGGACCGGTGTAGCCGTTGAGGGAGAACGTTTCGCCAGGGTTGACGATGGCGCCGTTGACGGTGTTGGCCACGATGCGGATGTTTTCGCCGGAGGCGCCACTGAAGCCGCCGGTGGTGAAGGAGCCGACGGTGTCGTTGAAGGTGGCTTGTTCGGCGTCGGCGGTGGTGAAGGCGGCGGGGACGTCTTTGTAGGTGGCGTCCCAGGTGCGGTCGGCGTCGTGGAGGAGGCGGTCGTCGAAGCCTTTGAAGGTGGCGTCCCAGTCGACGTTGATGCCGTCGACGGAGGGTTCGATGCCGCCGCTGGTGAGTACCCGGGCGTTCTTGGCCTCGACTTCGGACTCGTGCAGCTGCTCGCCGAGGATGGCGCCGGCTGCCTTGTGGTCCACGACGGGTTTCAGGACCTCGTCGAAGTGGAGGATCTCGCCGATGCGTTCCTTCGGGATCACGGCTGTGACATCTTCGCGGCCGTTGACGGTGAGTGGCCCGGAGAGGGCACGGTGGACCGGGCCGTCCATCGCTTCCTTGAGAGCAGGAGCGCCGATGCGCGGCGCTATTGGTTGCGGCTCAACGGTGACGCCGTCTGGGTTGAGCCAGTGGGCGGTCAGCTGGGTGCGCAGCGCGTCGGCGGGCACGTCCTGGCCGTCCTCGGGGGTGCGTTCGCGGGCGGTGCCGCCTTCGAGGGTGATGGCGGCGTTGACGGGGTCGCGGTGCAGTTCTTTTTGCAGGCGGGTGATTTCTGGGGCGAGTTTCGCGTCGTCGACGCTGGGGACGACGGCCACTTCGTGCTCGCGGATCAGGCCGCTGAGGCGCTCAATCGGGCTTGCGGACTGCAGCCCGGCCGCCTCCACGGTCGCCAAGTAGTCGATGCCGAGCCCGGCGCGCTGCGGCACCACTTCGGCGCGCTCGGGCCCGGAGGTGACGGTGATGGGGCGTGAGGGGGCGTCGCCAAGCTGGGCTTTGAGCTCGGCTTCTGCTTCCTGCGGGGTGAGTCCGCCGATGGCGACGCCGCCGACGGTGGTGCCGCGCGGCACGTGGCCGCGGTTGAGCGCCAGGTCGGCGAGGTAGATGGCCAGCAGCACCGCGAGCACGCCCACGGAGAAGCCGATGAAGATCTTTGTTGCCCTATTCACCCGCCCCAGGGTAATAGAGTTTGGGCTATAACCCAACGTCAATGAGTTGTTGTTGCACGCGGGTCGCGGCTTCGTCGATGCGGGATTCGGGGATTTCTCCCTTTTCGACGCCCGCTACGACACCATCGATGATCCGCGCGATGTCGTGGCCGGAGGACCAGAGGGCTTGGTCGGCACCCGCGCTGATGGCGAGGCGGACCGCGTCCGGCGTGGGGGCGTATTCGAGGATGCCGCGCATGCCGGAGAGGTCGTCGGTAACGGCGACGCCTTCGAAGGGGACACCGCCGGGGTAGTCGCCTTCGCGCAGGATGCGGTAGGCCTCCGGGTTGAGGCTGCTGGGCACGCCCTCGGCGCCGAGGCCGGGCACGATCATGTGGCCGACCATGACGCTGGCGCGCGGGAAGCGCTGCAGGAGCTCGCCGTAGGGGACCAGGTCGAAGGCGTGCAGGTCCCCGATTGGGGGCGTAGTGGCGAGCTTCTTGTGGGTGTCGCCTGAGGCGCGGCCGTGCCCCGGGAAGTGTTTGAAGGTGGGGGTGACGCCGGAGTCGAGAAGGCCTTGGGAGAAGAGCCCGGCGATGCGGGCGACCTCGGCGGGGTCGCGGTGGAAGGCGCGGTCCCCGATGATGGCCAGGTCGGCGGCATCGATGTCGACGACCGGGGCGTAGTCCACGTTGATGCCGTGGGCGCGAAGCGAACGGCCGATGTCGTAGCCGGTGCCCTGGATCACCGCGGGTGTGCCGGCGGCGAGGCGACCGGGCGCGGGGAAGTCCCCCAGGATGTCGGTGTGGCGTTGGACTCGGCCGCCCTCGAAGTCGATGGCGACGGTGAACCCGCGCGGGTACTGCTCGCGGAGAGCGTTGATGTCGTGGCCGGGGTCGTCGAGAAGCTTGGGGTCGGCCCAGCTGGGGATGATAAGCCCGCCGACGCCCTGATCGAGGGCCGCGCGGGCCTGGTCGTAGTTCTTCACCCCGACAACCATGAGGGAGGCCACCCGCGCACGCAGGTCCTCCGGGACGCGCTGCTGGGCTGGCGTTTTGGGGACGATCTCGGTGATCGGCACCGTGTCGGTGGGCAAAAGTGGGATGTGGTTGTGGAGCGGAGCGGGCGTCGTCACGGGTTGTGGGGCCGGCTCGGGCGCGCACCCGGCGAGCACGACGACGAGCCCCGCCGTCACCGCGGCGGACCCCCATACACGTCTGGTACGCTTTTGCACATGTCAAACCGTACTACCTTGCCTTCCGTTGTGGCTAGCGCCGTCGTCGGTGTTGTGCTCGGCGTGGTGGGCGTGATTGGGGTAGCGGCGTTCTCCGGGCAGAATTCCGTGCCGGTGTCCAACGCCGTCCCGGCAGACGAGGCCGTGCTTGGCGGCCCGGAATATGGCGCGCGCTAAACTCCGCAGCCTCACTCCCCACTTGGTCGCGTGGGCAATCATCGCGCTGATTGTGTGGGCGCAGGCGCCGGGGCAGATCGCCGCGGACACCAAGTTCGACCTCACCACCAACCCGGCCGGGTTCCTCGCGCAGGCGATGCACGCCTACACGGACCGCTTCACGCTCGGGCAGCTGCAGAACCAGGCGTACGGATACCTCTTCCCCCAAGGCGTGTTCTTCCTGCTGCCGCTGCCCGCGTGGGTGTTGCAGCGCTGCTGGTGGACACTACTGGTCGGGTTGGCGTTCTCCGGGACGTACGCGCTGGCCAGACGGCTGGGCATGCGCGGGGTGGCGGGCCCGGCGGTGGCCGGGGCGCTCTACGCGTTCAGCCCGCGAATCCTAACCACGCTGACCGCCATTTCTTCGGAGGCGTGGCCGGTGGCGTTGGTGCCGTGGACGCTGCTGCCGCTCCTGGGGGACCAACGCCGGGGGCCGCGCCTTGCCGCCGCGCTACTGCCGGTGGCGTGCATGGGCGCGGTCAACGCGACGGCCACCATCGCAGCCTGCCTACCCACCCTGCTCGTGCTGTGCGCGCAGCGCCACTGGCGCGCCGCCGCACTGTGGCCGGTGGGCGCAGTGCTGGTCAACGCGTGGTGGCTCGGCCCACTCGTGGTGCTCGGCCGCTACTCCCCACCGTTCACCGACTTTATTGAGTCCGCCTCAGTGACCACCGCGTGGCTCAACCCGATCGAGGTTCTGCGCGGCACCACCAGCTGGGCCCCGTTCGTCGACGCCGAGCGCGCCGCCGGGCACCTCCTGGTCACCGAGCCCGTATTCGTGCTGCTCACGGCGGGTGTGGCGGCGCTCGGCGTCGCGGGGCTAGCCCGGCGCGACATGCCCGCCCGCGGCCCGCTCGTCGCGGTCTTCGCGGTGGGCGTCGGCCTGTTGTGTTTCGCGCACGCCCACCCCTTACTTTTCGACGCCCCCCTCGCCGCCTTCCGCAACCTGCACAAGTTCGACCCGTTGGTCCGCCTCCCCCTGGCGTTGGGGGCCGGGTGGGTGGTGTCCCGGGCGCGAACCCCGCAGCTGGTCGGCGCCGTCACGCTGGTGGCGGTCGCGGTATCCCCGGCGTGGTCGCTGCGCCTCCTCCCGCAGGGCACCTGGCAGGAACCATCCGAAGATTGGGTCGCGGCAGCCCGCTGGCTCGACGAACACGCCACCGGCACCCGCACGCTCGTCGTCCCCGCCGCGCCTTTCGCCCGCCAGACCTGGGGCTGGACGCGCGACGAACCCATCCAGGCGCTCAGTCAGGCGCGCTTCGCAGTGCGCGACGCCATCCCCCTCGTCGACCCGGAGGCGATCCGCGGCCTCGACGGCCAGGTCCGCGCCGTGGACTCGGAGGCGCTGCGCGCCATCGGGGTGGGCGTCGTCGTGGTGCGGCACGATTTGGAGGAGGCGGTGGCGTCGACAAGCGTGCCTAATCTTGGCGAGCCGACCGTGCGCTTCGGGGACGTCGATATCTATGCGCTGGAGCCCACGCGCGACATGATGCTGACCAGCGCCACCCCCGTCCGCGTCGACGCCGGCGGCGAGGCCCTGCCCCTGTTGTGGCGCGAGTTCGGCTACTTCCCCGCCACCCTGACCAGCGGCGATGCGGACATCGTGACCGATACCCCGGCGCTGGCGGTGCGCAACTACGGCGCCGTGCAGCGCGCGCAGTCCGCGCACCTGGCCACCGCTTCGGAGGGCAAAGACGTGCGCAACCGGGTGCCAGACTACCCGTCTGCGGGCACACCCGTCGGCGTAGCCATGGCAGGCAGCGCTTCAGCTTCTTCCTCCGCCGCCGACGCCACCGCCTTCGGCGGCGCCCGCGCCTCCCGGTCACTGACCGCCGCATTCGACGGCCTCGACGACACCGCCTGGTGGCCCGCCGCCCAAGACCCCCACCCGTGGCTACGCTTCACCCCCAACGCCGACACCGCCACCATCACCGCCACCGCCAACACAAAAGTGCAGGTCACGGACGCTTCCGGCGAGCGCACGCTCAGCCTCGTCGCCGACCAACCCCGCACCATCAGCGTACGCGGCGAAACCACCCTCACGCTCACCGAACCCGTCGGCATCACCGAAATCGACGCCGGCATCCACCGCATCGTCGACGTCCCCGGCACAGCCGACACCTACTTCTTCCAACGCCTCATGCCCGAAACCACCACACTGCAGCGCGCCTTCACCACCGCCGAAGACGCCGAATGGCACCTCTCCTCCCCCGCCCTTATCGACGGCTCCTCCGCCACCAACACCGTCTTCCTTCCCGCCGGGCGCCACGAATTGGTCACGGACGCCGAAACGATCACGCTGCGGCGCGGGCCTGCGCCTGCTGTTTCTTGGGAGCCGGTTATTGGTGGCGCAGTTGTGCCCGCCGACCAGGACCGCCTGCTCATCACCACCCGCGCGTTCAACCCAGGGCTCCAAGCCAGCCTCGACGGCGAACCCCTCACCGCCCAACGCATCGACGCCGGCCAGCTCGCCTTCCGCATCCCCGCAGGCCACGGTGGCACCCTCACGTTCTCCTTCGCAGGCGAGCGCCCCTACCGCCTCAGCCTATTCGGCGGGGCGGCGCTCAGCCTGGTCACCGCGCTGGTGTTGCTGTGGTTCGCGTGTCGACGCCGGTTTGTTGGCACTCCGGCCCGCCCCATCCCCGGCAGGATGGTGGCAGCGTTGCCGCTGGCAGCCGCGCTGTGCATCAACCCGGTACTCGGGATCGTCAGCGCCATCGGAGTCTGGGCGGTGCGCCGCTTTACCCTCCTGGCCAGACGCTACATTGCCGCCGGCGCCATCACCGCCATGGGATTGTGGCTGGCCCGCGCGCCCTGGCCTTCCGCCGGGTACGCCGGCGACGCCGCCCTCATGCTCGTGGCCGGATGCGTCGCGGTGGCCTGCCTCGCCTGGCCGGACTAGATTTTGGTTGCCCGGCCGCCTGCTGAAAAAGTTCCCGCGCTCGGGAATTTTGGGTTTTCGGCCGGTTCCGGTCGACCGACGTGACGTTTCCCCAGGTCGCGTCGTCTGTCTACGAAGAAAGTTCCCACGACCGCTGCTTCTTCGCACCAGATTCCGGGTTTCCCGCGAGTGCGTTTGCAAACCCCCAGGTCGCGCAAACCTCATGCAGGAATTTGGTGCGCACCCGGCCGCCCCTCGCCTCGCACACTTTTAACACCTCGCCCGGAACGAATTCGAGTGACAGCGCGCCATCTCCTCAGCGCAGTGTCGGGGACATCCCGCTGCTTCTACTTCCCAAGGCGACAAAGTCACTCCATATACAAGCGCTCTGCGATGTGCGGCAGCAATCACTAGAATGATCGCAGTCGGTGCTCACAGCAGAGCTGACAAAAATTGCAGGAATCAAAGACCAGTGCTTTGAGTAGATAGCACGCCCGAGATATTGCGAAAGGTGTCGTTATGTCTGAGAAACTGACGATCATTGGATCATATTTGGCTCTATTCGCGGCGGTACTGGGGCTTCTTTCCGGCCAGTTTCTGCTTGCGACGGTAGTCGCGGCGATTGGCGTGTGGGGGTTGCGGTCGCATAATCGGCGCTCAGCACTCGATGATGTTATTGCTTCTGATCTGCCAATCCCTTCGGCAGCAGAGTTAAAGAGCTATCGGGAGAAGAATCCAGATCTCTCTTTTTCTGAAGCAATCGTTGCTTGGCAGAAGGGTGAATCAGCCTGAATTCTTCGGGTTGCAGGCGATAGCTTTACCGCGTCTTCAGTCCATCACGCCCCAACGATGCTGAAAGCGTGGGATTACAAGCGTGCGATGGGCCCACCGCGGACTAGGCAGGCTAGATGACGATAGCGGAGTACGAGGGGTGAATCTGAGATTTATTGGGCTCCACCCCGTAAATTGGCCCGTTCCCATTAGGGCACGGGCCAAAGAAACGTCGGAAAACTCTCACACAACAGGCGGGTGATCTACCAGTTCTGGAGCAAGCGAGCCCCAAGTGGCGACTGCAACGTCACCTTCATGGAGGCCGTGGAACCGATCAGGATGCACTTATCAGGCGATCCTGGAATATTCCCTTCGTACACTCTAACTTTTACTGATGTCGCGGTCTCCGATGTCTCCGCGCGGTATCCGTAGCAAGTTTCGGTTCCGGCGGGGAAGAACACTCGAATTTCTGTCGGACTAATTACTTGATAGCCTGCCCATTTGACTTGACGCTCATTTTTGAGATCGTTGCGCGCCTCTCGGTCGAAAGGTTTTTGTCGAGTTTTGTGGACGATCCCCATTGCACTGCTGAGTTCGTCGCCGACAGGTGTGGCTGAGACTATTCCTATGGTACTTCCCACTATCGCAAACACAGTTAAAATAACGCCGACCAAATGTACAGTTTGCGCATTCAAACCTGCGTTTATGCCGAATTTAGATAGTATGCCAGACATTCTCACTCCTTACTTCACTGGCCGACTCGCCGTTGAATCAAACATGTCCCAAATCTTGGAGGTTATGATCGGCGAACCGAGATACGACGCACCGTTTTCAGGACCAAACGAACTCACGGAGCGGATATGCCCCAGAGTTCCGTTGAAGTCTTCTAGCCATGCGCCACCGGATGCACCACCGCCAAAGTTGCACCCATATGACATGTAGAAATTGAAGGACGACCAATTTTCGTTTTTCACCGGTACCGTACACCGAAACATAGCGGAACCCAGGAAACGTTTGCGGGGATATCCAATTATGTCAGCTTTGAACGAACCTGCATTTCCGGAGCGCAGTCCATGGCCTCCAACCGCATCGACGAGACGTTTCCCTCTTTCTGAGTTGACAGTGACAAACCCGAAGTCAGAAGCAAACCCACGAGGTGTAGCTCCATAGTTGGCCCAGTCAGTAGTTGTGGTCATAAAATTGGCCTTGAATCTCCCATGGGGTGCAACACCGATCGTATATTCTGGAACGAATACCCAGTTTTTATGAAACTCACCTCCGCTCCCGCTATGAACGCAGTGACCGGCAGTAATTACGGTACTTTTGTTGTCTGAGTTTACGGCAGATGCGGAGCAGACGTGATCTTCATATTGGCCATTGACTTTCTTTGAGAAAAATACTTTTCCATTCGCAGCACCGGAATTGCCGATTCGAGAGTGCGCCTCACTGGCCGTTTGAGATGAGGAGAACGGTTCAATAGGTTCTGATGCTTCTTGTTCACGTTCTGGCACTTCAGGGGAAACGACAACCTCTTTGCTGTTTGACGTTGCTCGGTCCGCCGCAAATGGCAAGTCGAGGGTTGCATCAACAGGAGTGGCTCTCGACATGCGATCCAGTGTCCAATACTCATCCAGTGTCATCTCCGAGGAAACTGATCTAGTCGACTGATCATTCGGGTTAATTACTCCGACCGTGGTTTCAGCTTCTTCTCCGATGAATGATTCCTGAGCATGGACTGCCACTGGCGCCACAGCCATGGCCAGACAAGCCGATGATGCCAGGACTGTAGCCCGGTTGAAGATCTTTCTGATATGGGAGTTGAGATACATGACAGCTCCTTGAGGTAGGGATGAAGGCTGCGTTCGTATGAGATAAACACATTGGTGTCGATATTATCACGCATGTTACTCTTTTTCAATACTGTGATATGCAACACAATCTGTCTCTGGGGCTGGCATCGAAGTTACATATGCACCCCACCTACGCTGACTCTTGTTGAATGCCTACCCAGAACAGTTCCATACCAAAACGGATCAACCCCCTACCACCCCCTACGCAGGGCAGATGACGGGCGCGCCGGAGACTGGGTCGTACAGGACCCGGGCTTCGATGCCGTAGACCTCTTCGAGGAGTTCGGGGGTGAGTACGTCGAGGGGTTCGCCGTGCGTGACCACGCGGCCGGCTTTCATGACGAGGAGTTCGTCGCAGTAGCGGGCGGCGAGGTTGAGGTCGTGGATTGCGACGACGGCTTGGCGTTCGGTGTCGGCGACGATGTTGCGGATGATGGTGAGCAGGCTGACTTGGTGGTGGAGGTCGAGGGCGGAGGTGGGTTCGTCGAGAAGGAGGAGTTGGGGTTCGCGTACCAGCATCTGGGCGACGCCGACGAGTTGGCGCTGGCCGCCTGACATGTGGCAGACCATCCGGTCGGAGATATGGAGGATGCCGAGGCGGTCCATCATCGCGGCGGTGGCCTCGAGTGGGTTGGTGACGGCGCCTCCGGCTTTTGCGGCGACGACGATGGATTCGAACGCGGTCAGCGACGCGCTGGTCAGCAGGTCTTGGGGGACGTAGCCGACGTCGTGGGGCTCGCAGGTGGTGGTGACGGTGCCGGACGTGGGGGTTTTGAGCCCGGCGATAGTTTTGACCAGGGTGGACTTACCGGCGGCGTTGGGGCCGAGGAGGCCGGTGACGGCGCCGGGGGTGCCCAGGCGAAAGGTCATGTCGTGGAGGATAGGGGTGCGTCCGTAGGCAACGTTGAGGTCTGTGGCGACGATCATGGTTAGTGGCCTGCCTTGCGGTAGCGGGAGAAGATCAGGAAGACGAAGAATGGGACGCCGACGATGGCGGTGATGATGCCGATCGGGATCACCAGGCCGGGTTTGACGGTGATGGAGACGGCGTGCGCGGCGGTGAGCAGCAGCGCGCCGGCCGCGGCGGAGGCGGGCAGGTAGAACTTCTGGTCCTCCCCGACCAGCATTCGGGCGATGTGGGGGCCGACCAGTCCGATGAAGCCGATGACGCCTGCGAAGGCCACGGAGGCTGCTGCCAGCAGGGATGCCACGATCAGGGTGGTGACGCGCAGGCGGGAGACGTTGATGCCGAGGGAGGCGGCGCGGGCGTCGCCAAGTCGGAGGGCGGTGAGCCGCCAGGCGTTGAACACCACGAACGGGATTGCGGCGGCAAGGAGGACGCCGATGATGCCGTCGGCGAGCCAGGTGGCGCGCTGCATGGAGCCGAGCGTCCAGAAGACGATCTGTTGCAGCGCCTCAAGCGTTGCGCCGTACTGCATGAGCGACAGCAGCGCCTGGAAGAAGAAGGACAGGGCGATGCCGAGCAGGATCATGGTTTCGGCGGCGGCGCCGCGCCACACGGCTGCTGCGGCGACGACGGCCACCGCCACCAGGGCGGCCAGCGCAGCGGCGAGCGCCAGGTTGAACTGGGGGTGCGCGATCAGGTTGATGCCCAGCACGATCGACATCGCGGCGCCGAACGCGGCCGCCGCCGAGATGCCCAGCGTGAACGGCTCCGCGAGCGGGTTGTCCAGGATGGTTTGCATCATCCCGCCCGCAAGTCCCAGGGACGCGCCGATGAGCAGCGCCATCACCGAGGCCGGCAGGCGCAGGTCCCACAGGACCACGGAGGCTTGCTCGGGTGCGGTGTTGGGGTGGAGGAGGGCGTCGAGAAGCTGGGAGGCGCTGAGGTTGATCGGGCCGACCACCGTGGCAACGACGAAGCTGATGAACGCGACGAGCAGCAGCGCGCTAATCGCGATGAGTTTGCGTCGTCCTCGCTGGTGGTAGGCGCGGATCGCCTGATCTTGCTGGTTCATGGTTCCCCTACTGCTGTGTCTGGGCGAAGAACGCGCCGGAGTAGTCGAATGGCAGCCAGTCGGCGTGGAACTGTTCGAAGTCCTTCGCCGGGTCCATGTCAGCGAAGGATTCTGGGTGCAGCCACTTCGCGAACGCCTCAAGTGCGAACACGTTGTACGGGTTGTCGTAGAACTGGTGGTAGACGGCGAAGTACTTGCCCTGCTTCGGCGCCTGCAGCAGGTCGAGACCCGGGGTGCCCAGCGGGTTGTTCAGGGTTTCGGCGGCGCGCTGTGGGCTGGACTGGTAGCCGAGCTCGACGTGGCTGAAGGTGTCCGGCTGGTCGGGCTTGCGTGCCCACTCGCCGCCGGTGACGATGAGGTTTTCGGGCTGCAGCTCGATCATCTTCTCAGCGCTGAACTGCTTGGAGTCGGCGGTGATGAGCTGTTCGCCCAGGTTGTTGCCGCCGGCGGCGGTGAGCAGCTGGCCAAGGTTCGCCTTGCCGGGGGTGCTGCAGCAGTCAACGAAGCCCGCGGCGGACCAGATCAGGCCGTCTTTCTTTCCGTCCTTTGCGACGGCCTCTTCGACCCGACCCTTGATCTCTTCGACCTTCGATTCGTAGAACTCGCCGTATTCCTTAGCGCGTTCCGACTTGCCCATCAGGTCGCCGAGCAGCTGCACGGAGCTGACGGTGTGCTCGAGTGGGGACTGGCGGAAGTCGGTGAAGACGTACTTCATGCCAGTCTGGTCCATCTTTTCCAACAGGCCGGATTCCTCGGCGACTTTCTTCTGGTCGAGCGTCATGACGACGACGTCCGGGTCCTGCGCCATGAGCGTCTCCAGGGAGACGTCGCCCTTGCCGATGTTGCCGATCTCCTGCGCCTTCATGGCGCCCTCGCTGATTTCGAAGACCTTGTCCTTGAACGCCGGGGCGGCCTTGGTCAGGTCGTTGCCGTAGGCCACGACGTGGTCGAAGGGGTCCCCGCCGAGCAACGCGGTGGCGAAGACGCCGCGGCCCTCGCCGAGCACGATGCGCTCTGGGGCGTGGTCGAAGGTGACTTCGCGGCCGGTGACGTCGGTGACGGTCAGCGTCTTGTCCGCCGGGGTCGGCTCGGCGGATGGGGTGGTGTCGGCGCTGTTGCCCGAGCACGCGGCGAGTGAGGCGGCCGCGCACAGGGCGACGGCGCCGGTCATTGCTTTACGCAGGATGTTCACAGTGGTTTCCTTGCCGTATTACGATTGTTCCAATAGAGCGAACAAACGATATACCAGGCAAGGCTTACCTAACAACCCCCGCGCGGAGCTGGTGCACCACCCGCGCGCCGGGCACCTCCACCCACGAGTAGAACAAATAGCTCACCACCAGGCTCAACAGCACCGTCAGGGTGAGGACGGGGACGAAGTGGGCGCTAAAAAGCCCTACCCCCAAGATTGGGAACACGAAGTAGAGCACCGCCATGTGCCACAAAAACAGCGAGTAGGACCACCGGCCCAGCAGCTGCGCCGAGCGCGTGCACAGCGCGGTGCCGTGCAGGCGCGGCGCGAGCGCGAACGGCACGATCCAAAGCGCCGCGAACAGCGCGCCGAGCAGCACCCGGACGTTGAACTCGGCGGCGCTCGGGTGCTCCAGCCCCGCAGGGCCAAGCACCCCGCCCGCCCACGCGACCGGTAGCGACAACGCCGGGAACACCCAGCGCAGCGCCGGCACCCGCAGCCGCCACGTGTGCCCGGCGCGCTCCACCTCCGCACACAGCAAGCCCACCGCGAACCACGGCGCAAAGGAGATCGACCAAATCTGCAGGTTCAGCTCCCCCGGCGTCTGCTCCGGGCTGGGGATCAGGTGCGGCCACACCAGGGCGGCCGCCACCGCCACCGCCAGCACCACCGCGCGGCCCCGGCGCCCGCACGCAAGGTAGGCGGGCAGGACCAGGTAGAACGCCACCTCGACACAGAGGGACCAGTGCTGGGTGAGGCCGTCGATAAGCCCGCCGGGGACGTAGAGCTGCGTAAGCGTCAGGTTGGCCAGAAGCGGGCCGGCGCGCACCCCCGCCAGTGGCGGCAACGTCACCACGATGATCGCCACGGACACCACGTACGCAGGCACAATGCGGGCGACGCGACGCCAGTAGTACTCGCGCGCCGGGCGGGGCTCGCCGCGCGCCAGCAAAAACGCCGACAGCGCGAAGAAGACGGCCACGAAGTAGTCGAAGCGCGCGAGCACCGGCGAGTCAGTGGCCGTCTGGAACGCCACGTGCGTCACCACAATGCCGAGCGCCGCGATACCGCGCAGGCCCGCCAGTTCCGGGAGTACGTTAATGTTTCTGATGTGGACATTGTAAGCAAACGGCGCCTGGGCATCTGCGCCGCCATCATCGCGGTGTGCGTGGCGCTGAACTTCCTGTCCCCGCTCATCATCAACCACCAGCGGGTGCTCGCCCCCACCGAAAGCACCCTCCTTTTCGACGGCCCCTCCGCCCTCACCCGCACCCTCCTCATCACGGAGGGTCCCTCGGAGGAGCACCCGAAGAAGAAGGCGCTGACCATGTCCGCCACCGTCCGCAACGAGGGCACCGTCATCGCCGAGGACTCCTTCGAGGTCAACCCGGCCTCCGCCTACCCCACCAGCGGACGCCAGGGCTTAGGCTACGTCCTGCCGTACAACCCGGAGCGCCGCTCCTACCCGTTCTACGACCCGCTTGCGGACCTCGTCGTCCCCCTGGACTACCTCGGCGCCGGCTGGGTCGCCGACCTGGAAACTTACAAGTACACCGCCACCATCGACGTGCCCGAATACCACGCCGAGCGCACCATCGACGTCGAGCGCCGCACCGGCCGCCTCCTCGACGAGTCGTGGACCATCACGCGCGGCCCCCTCAAGGGCCTCTACACACTCAGCGAAGAGAACAAGGCCACCGCGGCCTCCGCCGCACTTCACGACGTCCACATCCTCAAATCCCTCCAGGTCATGGCGTTCGTAACTCGCTTGGTCAGCGCGCTCGCGCTCTTCTACGCCTTCGTCCTGCTGGTGCGGCGCCGCCGTGATTAAGGGGCGTCTGCTCTCCTGGCTGCTGGTTGCCTACGCGGTGGCCCTGATCCTCGGCGTGACCTGGCCGTTCCTCGCGCCGGGCGAGGCACTCGCGTACCGGGACATGCTCGTCCTGCCGAACATGGCGCTGACCCGCGCCGCGCTCGGCTTCGGGGACTTGCCGGCCCGCAACGTCCCCCAGGACGCACTGCTCGCCGTCCTCCCCTTCCCGGTCCTGACGGTGCGCGCGCTCGTGGTCGGCGCCGCCTCCGCTGCCGCTTCGGCGGGCTGGCGGATCGGGCGTAACGGCTGGGGCCGGTTCGCGGCGATCACGGTCGCGGTGTGGAACCCGTTCGTCGTCGAGCGCCTGTTGCAGGGGCAGTGGTCGGTGGCGGTGGCCGCCTGGCTGCTGCCGCTAGTGGCGCTTGGCGCGCGCGGCAGCATCGCCGCCCAGTGGATATGCTCGCTCACCCCCACCGGCGCCATCGCGGCCGCCCTCCACTCGCGACGCTGGCTGTTCAGCGCCCTGACCTGCGCGCCCTGGGTGGTCGCCGGTGCGCTCGCCGCCTTTGGCGGCGGTGAGGGGACATCCTCGGCGCAGGCCGCCGCCATGTTCGCCCCGCGTGCGGAGGCGGGCGTCGGCACCCTCGGCGCGCTGCTTGGCTTGGGCGGGATCTGGAACGCCCACGCCGTGCCCGCCTCCCGCGCCTCCGGCTTCGCCGTCTTCGGCGTGTTGCTTTTTGCCGTGCTGTGCCTGGCGTGGCGCCACGTCCCGCGCCGCCTCCTCGCGCTGGCGGGCCTCGGGTTCGCGCTGGCGCTCGCGTCGTGGGCGGGCCTACTCACCCCCATTATCCAGTACGTTCCCGGCGGCGGCCTCCTTCGCGACGCCCACAAACTCCTCATCCTCGCCATCCCCGCCTACGTCACCGCCGCCGGCAACCTCCCGGGGCTTCGCGCCCAACTCGCGGGCAGTTTCGCCCTCCTCCAGCTTCTCGACGCCCCCTTCGCCCTCTCCGCCCTCACCCCAGTTCCAGCGTCTTCCCTCCCGATCCCGCACGTCGACGACCAGGGCCGCGACGTCTTCTTCGTCGACCGCCCCACCCTCACCCGACGCGCCGACGGCGCCACCATCGTCGACCCCGCCCCCAAAATCATGAACGTCGTCGAGTCCGGCGCGCTGCGCGTTGGCGACGTGGAAGTCGACCCGCCGTCCCCGCGCTGGTCCGCCCTTAACGCGGATGTGGGGCTTGCCGCCTCGATGGGCGTCGGCGTGGTGGTGTACCCAGATGGCCGCTCGGTAAACACGGGGGCCGCGCCCGTCGGCCTGCCGCCGCTTGGCCTCGGACTGTTCGGACTGTGGTGCACATCGCCCCTGATTGCGCTGCTGACCAGGCGCTTTAAGCAGTTGGGGAACTCCCATTATTGGAGCATTTGCAGTATTCTTGCGCGTAGGTTAAAGTGAACTCCAGGTAAACAAGAGTTTAACAAGGAGCGTAACCATGCAGATTCAGTTCAACACCATCCAGAAGCGCGTACTTCGCAACATCCGCCACGACCTCCTCGAGGCGTGGACTCCACAGTTCAGCGAAGCCGAAATCAACAACGCCTTCGACACCGTCCTCGCCGAGCACTGCAGCACCGCAACCGTCGAAGACTTCATCCCCGTCCTCGTCGAAGCCGAGATGCTCAACCGCCTGCGCGCAGGCAGCCTCCTCGCAGCCGCCTAAACTCCGGTTCACTCATACTCAACGCGCTCTGCCTGCCCCCATCCCCCTCCCTTCCATCTGCAAAAAGTTCCCGCGCCCTGCGTCTGGGAACTTTTTCGCGTTTTCGGGGGTTTCGGAGCTCACCTCCGAACGCGTTTCCCCAGGTCACGTCGTTCGCTCGCTCGAGCCCGCTGAAATAGTTCCCAAGCTCGGGAACCATTTTGCGTTTTGCAGCTGCTCTAGTCGACTGTTGCGACCGGCTATTTGGTAGCAGTGTCGTGACTATCCGGTAGCACGACAGTGAGTATCTGGTAGCGCTGCACATCTCCTCACGTTCATACTTCCGGTAGCCACACCACACGGGTGTGGCATCAACCGGAAGGAGTCCGCTCATGACGGATTACCGCGCGATAATGACGTTGCTGATCAAACAGCGTTCTTATCGCCAAATAGAACAACAACTCGGGTGCTCGCACCGTGCAATCGCACGCGCGAACCACACACTGCGAACCTGTGGATTTAGCACCGTTGAACAAGTCGCAGCGCTGACAGACAACGAGCTAGACGAGTTGTTCGTTGACAAACGAAGTACCGGGCAAGGTGAATTCGTCCCGATTGACTTCGAAAAAGTCGTCAAAGCCCGCACAGGACGTACAAAGCAGACCCTGCAAGTCTTATGGGCACGCTACACCACCACCCCAGCCGGTCCGGGGCAGCGTCACTACAGCTACGACAGGTTCCGCCAACTTGTCGCAGCACATGTCGACGCGACCGGGCTTTCAGCACGCATCACACACGCACCAGGACACACCATGCAAGTCGACTGGGCAGGCACCAAGATGCGACTGTTTGACCCAACCGGGAAACCGGGTGCAAAAGTCAGTATCTTTGTCGCCTCTCTGCCATATTCAGGGATGCTGTTTGCCTGTGCATGTGCTGACCAACGCCAACAGGCCTGACTTGATGCTCACCGGTGTGCATTCGAATACTTCGGTGGTGTCTGCCAAGTCGTCGTGCCTGATAACGCGTCGACTGCGTCGAACGCAATCAGTACGTCAGATAGAAACCGGAAGGTCAATGACACCTACGAACAGTTCTTGGAGCACTACAACACTGCAGCTCTTCCTGCCCGCCCGCGTCGACCGAAAGATAAAGCGAATGTGGAAGCCGCAGTCAAAATCGTCACACACAAGATCATCCATGCACTCGATGGTCACCAGTGTGTTGATCTTGACGAGCTCAATGACAAGATTGTCAGCCTTGTCGATGCAATGAACGATGCCACGCCGTTTCGGAGTCAGCAATCAAGCCGCCGGGACCTGTTTGAAACCTATGAGCAGCATCTTCTTGCCGATCTGCCGCAAACACCATGGCAGCACACCGAATGGAAACGCGCGAAAGCCGCACCAGATTTCCACATCATTGTTGCCACGGTGCGCTACTCGGTACCGCATCAACTCGTTGGGCGCACCGTCGATGTGCGTATCACCGGCCAGGTACTGACAGTCTTTGATGCAGGTCAAACCGTTGCAACCCACCGGGTTTCACATACACGCGGGGCCTATGTCACTGACTGTGACCACATTCCCTCAGGCATGGATACCACACGCGGGTTGTGGACGAGTGAGTACTTCTACCGTGAAGCCAGCAAAGTTGGGCCGGCAACACGCAAAGTCATCGAAGAGCTCATCGCAGCAAAAGCAATCCCGGCCCAGGCTTATCAGTCGTGTCGCAACGTGTTGTCGATGGGCAAACACGCCAACAAACCCATTTTGGAAGAGGCCTGCCTGCGCCTGACAGCCAATGATGGCAGCCGACGTGCCGTGTCCTATACCGCAGTAAAAAACATGATGGCCGCGGTACGCAAAGAGCACACCACCCGACCCCGCGGGTTCGACCAAGCACAACGCACTACTACACCAATCTTGCCTGATTCGGCTGTGATTGAACATCGCGATACCACTGGGGCACTACTTGGCGGCGCAGACCAGTTCAGCATGGACAACCTTATGAAGAAAGGAACCCGAAACACATGACAAACTCAACCCCGCCAATGGATCGATTTCTTGATGAATCTGTCCTTGCTGACTTCACAGCGTTGCGTATGACCGCGTTCGGTAAAACCGTGATCGACATTGCTAATGACCCAGCATTCGACACGTGGACGTTTTCACAAAAGGTGCTCTACGCACTAGATAAGGAAGTCGCGGCCAGGCGTGAACGACGCATCAACAAACTTTTGAAAGCATCCCGATCGCCAAACCTTGATGCTTGTCTTGAAAACGTGGTGTGCACACCTGCCCTCAACATCAACCCGGAGCAAATCAGCCGACTCGCTCATGGTCAATGGTGCCATTTGGGACAAAACATTGTCATCCTGGGCAAATCCTGAAGTCGGCAAGACCTACCTGGCCCAAGCATTAATCAACGCGGCATGCCGCAACGATTACTCCGCGAGTTTCTACCGCACGGACATGCTTGCAGCACAACTTGCAGTCTTACAGCCCGATAACCCCACCCGGTTGAAGTTCATTGAGCAACTCCACAACGTGGACGTACTTGTCCTGGATGACTTTTTAACCACGCCGATTGATGCTGCCACGGCGCATCAGATATTTAATATCCTCGCCGCGCGCGAACATACCGGCTCGACGATTGTGACCTCCCAGTTCACCCCGAAAGACTGGTATGCGTCGATTCCTGACGCGGTCATTGCAGAGTCGATTCTCAACCGGCTTGTCGTTGGTGCTGAGATCATCACGCTGGAAGGACCGAATATGCGCTTAGAAGCCAACGAGTAACCCTCCAACGTCTCCGTGGCCCCTGGGTGATCCCTGCGCTACCGGGTACTCACTCAGGTGCTACCGGATACTCACCACGCCGCTACCATTTCAGTCTTCTAAACAGTCGACCGACGTAGTGTTTCCCCAGGTCGCGACGACTGACCACAAAGAAAGTTCCCAGGACCACGGGATAATGGAAAACAAGGCACATGCCTAGGAACAAAAACCGGGGCACTTCACCACCATCTTGTTGAGGCCAATGGCTAGGGTAAAAGCGGATTCCGCACTTTCCACCCTGCAAAATGGAAATCTCCATCCTAATACATGATTCTGCTGTTGAATCTGCCAAATAGAAGGGCTGATCAGGTTCGTAATACCACGTTTCAGGCCCTCCAGCGATGCACTCACCAGTGGAGCGCCCTCATATGGGAAAACAGAAAGACAAAAGCATCAAACGTTGAGTACTAGTTCAACACTTGATGCTCTTTCTGTGAAACATTCAGTCAGTGAGCTGAATGGTCAGAGTAGGTTTTCCGAGTCTATTTCTTTCCATCGTTGAGCTGCCGTGCCACGTTGTTTAAATGCGCTTACGAGGTCGCGAGCTACTGCGGGATGTCCTACGATGTGGCTTACTTTTGATAGTAGTTCGTTACTATCAGTCGCTTCTGAGTTGAGGAAATCTAGGATTTCTTGTCGAGCCCTGTATTCTTGTTCGAAGGTGAGGTCATGGCGTAGGCACGCTTTATCCCACGCTTTATGCTCTTCGGGGGCTGAGTTGAGTAGGATTGCGAGCCGTCCTTGGTTAAGTTCTAATTGGGAAATGCGATGCTCGATATTGTCCATGTTTTTATAGGGCCAGCCAAGCAATAACGTCTGCGATCATCAGCGAGTAGGACGTACCGACGATTGGTTCTAGGGCTGTTGTGAGCTTTTCTTTCACGATGTGGTGCTCCAGATCCTCCGTAGATATTGGCAGTGGTGCTAATAATGATAACTTCTACCGAGCTATCGCGCAGGCCGAATTTCGGCGATCTAAGATTGCTTCGGTCACCAACCTTCAACTTCCTCACACCTAGTGAACGGGGTGAAGGAAGTCAATTGAAGTGCCCCAGATTTTCCCATCTGCTCAGACGGAACAAAACCTGGGGCACTTCAGTCTTTCCAAAGGGAACGAAGAATGTCGGCAACATCGACTACGTAGCGGGTTGGTTCATCAAGGCCGCAGAGTACATGGGCGACCACACCGTACGCACGGCATTCGTATCGACCAACTCGGTTGTCCAAGGCGAACAGGTAGCAAACATTTGGTACCCAATCACCCAATTGGGCTTCCACATTGACTTCGCGCACGACACCTTCCGTTGGGCGAACGAAGCAAGTGACCAAGCTCATGTCTTCTGCGTCATCGTGAGCTTTTCAAAGCAAAAGGTCACCCCGCGCTTATTCCACTACGAGACGCCAGACTCAAACCCGATGGATCTCCACCCGAGCCGCCTCAACACATACCTGGCCGACGCGCCGGATATTTTCGTCTGGAATCGCAATAGGCCCCTTTGGCCCGACACTGTCCCCTTGCAGGTCGCGCATTTTCACCTGGCCCGACCGATTTTGGGCGACCAGCGGCGCACTCCTTGAGCACCTCGACCGGAACGAAACCAGAACAAAACCAGTCCCGAAACCGGCACCACCCCCAACGCCACCAACCTGCTATCGTGGTGCACAGGCCACTCAGCGAGCACCAGCCCGACCGGTTTCCTCGGGCGCAATTGGAAACCACCCAAACCTGTAACCCGGTGGCTTTCCGGGTCCCTGTGATTGATCCCTAAGCCTGCACAAGGTACACGGGTACAGTGCACATGAGAATTGGGAACTACCACGGTGCTGGGGGTGGCCGCCTATTTTTTTGAAGGAGGATGCGATGTTGTTGGCAGAGGCGCTGGCGAAGCGGGCGCAGGCACAGGATCGGCTGAATGAGTTGGAGCGTCGTTTGACGCGGAATGCGCGGATCCAGGAGGGGGATACCCCGGTGGAGGATTCGGAGGCGTTGTTGAAGGAGTCGGCGTCGGTGCTGCAGAGCATTGAGACGCTGGTCCGCCGGATTAACCACACGAATGCGTCGACGCCGTTTGAGGGGGACGCGACGTTGACGGATGCGATTGCACGCCGGGATGCGTTTTTGCGCGCCCGGAGGTTTTATAGCGCGGTGGCGGATGCGGCGTCGGCACGCGCGGATCGGTATTCGGCCTCCGAGGTGCGGTATGTGTCCACGGTGGATGTGGGCCAGTTGCACGCGATGGCGGATAAGGCGGCGAAGGAGTACCGGGAGCTGGATACGAAGATTCAGCAGCTGAACTGGTCGACGGAACTGCTCTAAGGGCGCGCGAGAGAGTCGATGAACTGGGTGAACTTGCGCCCAGTTTCCGCCCACGAGTAGGTCCCGGCGCGCTGTTGCGCCTGGGTGCCGAGGGTGTGGCGGAGGGGGGCGTCGTCAAGAAGGTGGGCGACTTCGGTGACGAACTCGGCGCGCGTTTCCACGAGCATGCCTGTTTCCCCGTGCTGCACTGAGTCGGCGAGGCCACCTGCCCCCGCGTAGCCGATGGTGGGGACGGCGTGTTGGGCGGCTTCGATGACGGCGATGCCCCAGCCTTCTTTGGCGCTGGGCATGAGGTGGAGTTGCGCGCGGGCGAGCAGGGCGTGTTTGTGGTCGTCGGCGACGTGGCCGTGGAAGATGACGCGCTCGCCTGCAAGGTCACCGGCGTAGTCGCGGAGTTGGTCTTCCCACCAGCCGGAGCCGATCACGTCGAGCACCACGTTGTCGAGGGCAGCGACGGCGTCGATGGCGTGCTCGATCTGCTTGTGTGGCACGAGCCGGGACAGGGTGACCACGTGGGGGTGGCCGTCGTCGGCGAGGGTGGGCAGTTCGTCGGGCACTGGGTCCACTCCGTTTTCGATGATGCGGATCGCCGCCGGGCCCACCCCGAGCGCCTCCAAATCGCGTTTCGATGCCTGCGAGACCGTCACGTACGGCGCCCCCCGGTACACCCGCGGCGCCACCTTGGATTCCAGCCACCACCCGAACCGCCCGATGATCGGCCCAGCCACCGGCCACTGTTCCTTGTGGCAGTGGTGGGTGAGCAGCACGGTCGTGGCCCGCGAGTAGAGGCGTGCGAAGAAGGGGATGCCGTTTTGGGTGTCCACGATGACGTCGGGCCGGTGCCGCCACGCGGCGAACGGCGCGAGCAAGTAGACGCTGTATTTGCCGCCGGCGCGCTCGAAGCGGATGCCGTTGCGCCGAGAGACGCGCGGTGCATCGGTGTGTTTCGCCGTGCGATAGATCACCTGGTGGCCGGCGGCCGCGAGCGCTTCGCCGACGCGTTCCAGGTACGCCTCGGAGCCGCCACCTTGTGGGTGGGTGGAGTCGCGCCAACACATCAGCAGTATCTTCATTGTCATGTACCGTACCCGCCGCCTGGCCACGTTGGCACGTTCGTTGCGCTTGTTGCGCTCGTTTCGCTATGAGCAGTTCCGCCCCCGCATCTTTTACGAGGGGTTGGCCCGCGACACCTACCAGCTTCTCGACGCCCTCTCCGCCGACCTCACCTCCACCCCACTGCGGGGCAAGTCGGTGTTAGATGTGGGCGGTGGGCCGGGCTATTTCGCCAAGGCCTTCGCGGACACGTTCTACGTGGGCGTGGAGCCGAGCGTCTCCGAGCTGTCCGCCGCCGGCATCAGTGGCTACGGCTCCGTTCGTGGCGACGGCACCGCCCTCCCCTTCGCCACCGACTCCTTCGACGTGGTGTACTCCTCCAACGTTGCCGAACACATCCCGGATTGGCAGAAGATGGCCGAGGAGATGTTGCGTGTCGCCAAGCCCGGCGGCCTGGTGGTGCTGAGTTACACGGTGTGGCTGGGCCCCTTCGGAGGGCACGAGACCGGCCTGTGGGAGCACTACGTGGGCGGCGAGTTCGCCAGGCGTTGCTACGTGGCCGCCCACGGCCACGAGCCGAAGAACAAGTGGGGCGAGTCCCTCTTCGCCGTCTCTGCCAAGGAGGGTTTGGCGTGGGCGGAGTCGACCGGCAGGCTACTCACTGCGTTCCCGCGCTACCACCCGCGCTGGGCTTGGTGGCTCACGCGGGTGCCCCTGCTTCGCGAGTTTGCGGTTTCCAACCTGGTGGTCGTGCTGCGCGGGTAGGATCGGCAACTATGAAATTCCCGATCCAATTCCAAGCCCCGTCCATTTTCGCAGCTGTGCTGGCGGTACTCTCCATCGTGGTGGCCGTCGTGATGGGCGAAACCAGTTCGAAAGCGCCCGTCGTGCAGCCTCGTGGCGAGCAGTCAGTCATCCAGGTAGTTACCGAAGATGGCAAGTCAGCGGGCGTATGTGCACTCGGTGGTCTGCGTCAGGAAAAGGTGCACTACACCGACAAGAACTCCGTCTACTACTGGAAACTCGAACCCGGGGAAGAACGCATCGACGCGTCCTGCCCGAGTGTCGCGGCGCTGTCCTCCGGAAAGACACGGCTGGAGGGCCACGCGGTGGTCAGCAGCTTTGAGAAGCCGCAGGTTATCAAAATCACTGTCCGCTAAGTTCGCATAAGCAAAGGCCCGCCACACGGCGGGCCTTTTACCTTAGAGGCTTAGTGCGATTTACTTCGCGGCGTTGACGCGCTCCTCGAGCTTGTCCAGCTGCTCGAAGATTTCCTTCGGAACGCGGTCGCCGAGTCCAGCGAAGTACTCGCGGGCATCTGCGACGTCGCCCTCCCACAGCTTCGGATCTGGGTAGAGGGCTTCCTTGACGTCCTCGATTGGCTCGTCGAGGCCCTCCAGGTCCAGGTCTTCCGCGCGGGCGGTGTAGCCGACCACGGTCTCGTCTGCGCCGACGCGGCCTTCGATGCGGTCCACGATCCACTTCAATACGCGGGAGTTCTCGCCGAAGCCTGGCCACAGGTAGCGGCCGTCCTCGCCGCGGCGGAACCAGTTCACCAGGAAGATCGCCGGCATGCGGTCGCCGCCTTCGCGGCCCATGTCGATCCAGTGCTGGAAGTAGTCACCGACGTTGTAGCCGATGAACGGCAGCATGGCCATTGGGTCGTGGCGCAGGGAGCCGACCTTCGCCTCTGCGGAGGCTGCGGTCTGGCCGGAGGACAGCATCGCGCCGATCATGGTGCCGTGCTCCCAGTCGTGCGCCTGGGTGACCAGTGGCACGGTGTCTGGGCGGCGTCCGCCGAAGAGGATGGCGTCGACCTTGACGCCCTTCCAGTCGTCGTACTCCGGTGCGGCGGTTGGGCACTGTGCGATTGGGGTGCAGTAGCGGGAGTTCGGGTGGGCGGCCTTCTCGCCGGACTCCGGGGTCCAGTCGTTGCCGTGCCAGTCCACGAGGTGTGCTGGGGCGTCGCCGTCCATGCCTTCCCACCAGACGTCGCCGTCGTCGGTGAGGCCGACGTTGGTGAACAGGGTGTTGCCTGGCTCCATGGTCTTCATGGCGATCGGGTTGGACTTGTAGTTCGTACCAGGTGCAACGCCGAAGAAGCCGTTTTCTGGGTTGACGGCGTAGAGGCCGTCCTCACGCAGGTGCATCCAGGCGATGTCGTCGCCGACAACCTCGGCGGTCCAGCCCTCGAGCGACGGGGTGAGCATTGCCAGGTTGGTCTTGCCACATGCGGACGGGAATGCGCCGGTGATGTGGTAGACCTTGCCCTCTGGGGAGGTGAGCTTCAGGATGAGCATGTGCTCAGCCATCCAGCCCTCTTCCTTCGCCATGACGGAGGCGATACGCAGGGCGAAGCACTTCTTCGCCAGGATTGCGTTGCCGCCGTAGCCGGAGCCGTAGGACCAGATTTCCTTGGTCTCTGGGAACTGCGAGATGTACTTCGTCTCATTGCACGGCCACGCGACGTCTTCCTGACCTGGCTCGAGCGGCGCGCCGACGGAGTGGAGGCACGGTACGAACTTGTCGCCCTCAATCTTGTCCAGTGCTTCCTGGCCCATGCGGGTCATCACACGCATGGACATGACCACGTATGCGGAGTCGGTGAGCTGGACGCCCAGCTTCGGGTCCGGGTCGCTGATTGGGCCCATGCAGAACGGCACAACGTACATGGTGCGCCCCTTCATGGAGCCGCTGAAGTGCTCGCGCATTTCAGCCTTGAGCTCGGCTGGGTCGCGCCAGTTGTTGGTTGGGCCTGCGCCGTCTTCGTCTTCGGTGGCGATGAAGGTGCGAGACTCAACACGTGCGACGTCGGAAGGGTTCGAACGTGCAAGGAAGGAGTTCGGGCGCTTCTCCTCGTTGAGCTTGATGAGCGTGCCCTTCTCCACCAGCTCGGCTGCGAGGCGGTCCCACTCTTCCTGGGATCCGTCCGCGAAAACCACCTTGTCCGGGTCAAAGAGGTCGACAGCGTCGTTGATCCAAGCAATGAGCTGCTCATTGTCGGTTGGTACGTTGCCTTCGATGCGCTTCACGGCAGTGGTCATAATCTCTCCTGGTCAAAATAGACAAACCTCTAGGTCCTAAGCCTATCGAAATCACGGTTACGCTGGTCTGCCTCCAGCTTTTCGACGCCCACCCCGGTCATAACCAGTGACATACTTCATAGATACGACCAAGAGTGAGCATGTAAATGTGCCCCGAAAAGGGGTGTGCCCGAACGGTGAGACGTCAATAAATATGGGCCGTACGCAGCAAAAACAACATTCTTTCACCGCGCAAACCCGAAAACAAACGTGACCGGACCCACATTCACCCTATTTTGGGGGTAAATGGGGGAATTGCATTTCACCACACCGTGTGGACAATGAACACGATGAACATGTCTGAGAATCCACGCCCCGGCATGGGCGAACTGCCCCACGGGCGGCCCCCACAAACTGAATTTGATACCGGCCTGGACTACCCGCGCCTCGGCTCGGTGACGTTCCGCCGCGGCACGCTGACGGACAACCAGGAGGCGCTCTTCGAGGAGCACTGGCCGCGCCTGGGGCAGATGCTCAGCGACACCCCCATCGACGTCGACGAGTGGTTCGGTCGCACGGGCCACCCGACGATCCTCGAAATCGGCTCAGGCACCGGCACCTCCACCGCCGCGATGGCACCGCTGGAGGCGGACACCAACGTGATTGCCGTCGAGCTGTACAAGCCGGGCCTGGCGAAGCTGCTCGGATCCGTGGTGCGTGGCGAGATCGAGAACATCCGCATGGTGCGCGGCGACGGCGTCGAGGTACTGGCCCGCATGTTCGGCGAGGAAAGCCTCGACGGCGTGCGCATCTTCTTCCCAGACCCGTGGCCAAAGGCCCGCCACCACAAGCGACGCATTATCCAGTCGGGCACGCTGAACCTCATCGCGACGCGCCTGAAGAAAGGCGGCGTGCTGCACGTCGCCACCGACCACGCCGACTACGCCGAGTGGATCGACGAGCTCGTGAACGTGGAACCCATGCTGGAATACAAGGGTTGGCCGTGGCCGGAGGCGCCGTTGCTGACAGACCGTCAGGTCATCACTAAATTCGAGGGGAAAGGGTTGGAAAAAGACCACACGATCCGCGAATACCTCTGGGAGAAGAAGTAAACCATGCAGGACCTGCAGGACAAGACGCACCCCTACACGCCAGGGGCCGAACCCGGCCCAGAAACCTACCTGCTCGTCTGGGACGCACCGAACCTTGACATGGGGCTCGGCGCGATCCTCGGCGGGAGGCCCTCCGGGGCGCAGCGGCCGCGTTTCGACGCCCTCGGCCACTGGCTCATCGGGCTCGCGGCGAAGGCCTCGCAGGAGACCGGCTCCACCATCGAGCCGGAAGCCACCGTGTTTACCAACGTCGCCTCCCACAACGCCGAATCGGTCCGCCCGTGGGTGGACGCGCTGCGCAACGTGGGTTTCGCGGTCTTTGCAAAGCCGAAGACTGCTGAGGACTCGGACGTCGATCAGGACATGCTCACTCACATCCGCCGCCGCCTCGACGAGGGCGTGTTGCGCGGCGTCGTCGTCGCGTCTGCCGACGGCCAGAACTTCCAGGAGCCGCTCGAGCAGCTCGCGGAAGACGGCCTGCCCGTGACCGTCATCGGGTTCCACGAGCACGCCGCGTGGGCCGTCGACTCCCCGCTGCTGCGCTTCGTGGACCTCGAGGACATCCCGAACGTATTCCTGGAGCCGCTGCCGCGCATCAACCTGGAATCCCTGCCGGACGGCGGCGCATGGCTGCAGCCGTTCCGCCCGCTGACCTCGTTGCTGCACAACACCAAGGAAAAGTAGGAGCTGGCCGTGTTTTACAGGTGGGGACATTTCGCGTACCGGCAGCGCAAAGTACTGCCGATTGTGGTCATCGCGGTAATCGTGGTGCTGCAGGTGCTCTTCGGCTCCAAGTTGGGCGAGCGCCTCTCGCAGGAAGGCTGGGAGGACCCGCGCGCGGACTCCACCACAGCTGCCACCATCGAGAACGACACCTTCGGTCGCGACAACGCCGGTGATGTCATCCTGCTCGTCCGCGCCCCACAAGGCGTAGCCGACCCCGCCGTATTCAACGAGGCCAACCGGCAAATCGAGGCCTTAAAAACCCAGTTCCCGGACCAGATCGACCACATCACCAGCTACTTCTCCGCGCCGAACCAGCAGCAGATCACCGAGGACGGCACCGCCGCCTTCGCCGCGATCGGCCTGGCCGGCGACGGCGAACAGACGCTGAAAGACTTCCGCACCATCCAACCCGCGCTCAACGACATCACGTTGCCCGGCGACGCCACCGTGCAGATCGCCGGCGCCACCGCCGTCGCCGACGCGCTGGACACCGGCATGGCCAACGACATCGCCCGCGCCGAAAAAGTCGGCCTGGTGTTCGTAGCCATCATCCTGCTGTTCGTCTTCGGTGGCGTGGTCGCCGCGGCAATGCCGCTGATCGTCGGCATCCTGTCCATCATCGGCTCCCTGTCACTGCTGTCCATCCTGGCGCAGTTCCAACAGGTCAACATCTTCTCCCAGTCGATTATTACGCTGCTCGGCCTGGGCCTGGCCATCGACTACGGCCTGTTCATGGTCTCCCGCTTCCGCGAAGAACTCGACCGCGGCGTCAGCACCGAAGAGGCCGTCGCCGCCACCACAACCACCGCCGGCAAGACCGTGTTCTTCTCCGCGCTGATGGTCGGGGTGGCGCTCTCCGGCCTGCTCATGTTCCCGCAGGCCTTCCTCAAATCCGTGGCCTACGGCGCAATTAGCGCCGTGATGCTCGCCGCGGTCATCTCCGTGACCATGCTGCCGGCGCTGTTCGGCATGCTGGGACCCAACATCGATAAGTGGTCGGTGCGGCGCACGTCGCGAAGGGGGCGTCGAATAGAAGACACCGTGTGGTACCGCCTTCCGGCGTGGGCGATGCGCAACTCGAAGAAAGTCGTCGTCGGCGCGACCGGCGCGCTGCTGCTGCTCACCGTGCCGATGGTCGGCATCACCTTCGGCGGCATCAACGAAAGCTACCTGCCGCCCAACCAGGAGACGCGGCAGGCGCAGGACGCCTTCAACGAGGAGTTCCCGGCGTTTCGCACCGACCCGATCAAGCTCGTAGTCACCAACGCCACCAACGAGCAGCTCGTGGACGTGGTCCTGCAGTCCCGCGAAGTCACCGGCCTGGCCAAGCCACTGTCCCCATCCCAGGCGACGAAGGACGGCACCACGGTGCTCTCCGCGCCGCTGGCGGACCGCAACGGCGGCCAAGCAGTCGTGGACCAGCTGCGCGCCATCGAGGCGCCAGAGGGCGTCGGCGTCTACATCGCGGGCACCCCGGCCATGGAAGTCGAATCCATCGAGGCGCTACTCGAGCGGCTGCCGTGGATGGCGCTCTACATGGTGCTGGCCACGTTCCTGCTGATGGCGCTGCTCTTCGGCTCGCTGATCCTGCCGGCGAAGGCCGTCATCATGAACGTGCTCGGCATCGGCGCCACCCTCGGGTTCCTCACCCTCGTCTTCGTTGACGGCGTCGGCTCCGGCCTGCTCAACTTCACCCCAGGCCCACTGATGAGCCCGGTGCTGGTGCTCATCATCGCGATCCTCTACGGCCTGTCCACCGACTACGAAGTCTTCCTGGTCTCCCGCATGGTCGAGGCCCGCCACAACCGCGCCACCACCGACCAGTCCATCAAGTACGGCACGGCGCACACCGGCGGCATCATCACCGCGGCCGCCGCAATCATGATCGTGGTCGCCGCCGCCTTCGCCATGAGCGACATCGTCATGATGAAGTACATCGCATTCGGCATGATCGTCTCCCTGGCCCTCGACGCCACCATCATCCGCCTGCTCATCGTGCCCTCCGTCATGCACCTGTTGCGCGAGGACAACTGGTGGGCACCACGCTGGGTCAAGCGCGCCTACCGCAGCCTCGGCGAAGGCTCCAGCTCCGTCCCGCTTGTCGACGCCCCCTCCGACCCCACCCACACCCCCGTCGACGAAGCGATCGCCCTCGACCCCTCCCCCGCCCGCGCAGGCAGGACCGTCAACGAAAACGCTGACCTGGTCCCCTTCACGGAACTGATGCAGGAACTCGAAGCCCGCCGGGCCCTCGAGCAGCTCAAGAAGCGTGAACTTGAACGCTAAGTGGCTGCGCTGGACAGCACCCGTCGTCATCCTGATTGTCGGCCTGGTGCTGTTTCGCGACCGCCTCCCCTTCCTCGGCGAAGCCTGGACCACGCTGCGCCGCGTCCACCCGCTGCCGCTGATCGGGGCCGTCGCCACCGCCTTTGGCGCCATCGCCGCCATGGCTGCTGTGATGCTGGTACTCCTCAACATCGAAGGGCACATCACCAACCTGCGCAATTGCATCAACATCACGCTCGCCTCCAACGCCTGGTCCACCACCGTCCCCGGCGGCCCGGCGCTCTCCGCGTGGCTGACCTTCCGCGTCCACCAGTCCTGGGGCGCCTCCACCGGACTGTGCGCCTGGTTCTTCGTCGTCTCCGGGGCGTTGTCCACTGTGTGGATGGCGCTCATCGGCATCAGCGCCGTCGTCTTCATGGGCGCGAAACTGTCTGTGTGGGCCCTGGCCGGGTCGCTCGCGGGGACCGCGGCCGTCGTCGGCGGCCTCTACTGGGCAACCCGCAACCCGACAGTGCTGAAACGCTGGCTGCGCTTCCTGCCCGCCCGCGTCGCCACCAAAGCCAGCGGCGTTGTCGACCAGGTCGCCGCCATCCAAATGTCGCGCCGCCGCTTCACCGCCGCCGCCGTCTTCTCCCTGCTCAACCAGGTCCTCGACCTGGCCGTGCTCTACTTCTGCGCTTGGTCCGTCCTGGGCGCCGCCCCAGGTTTCAACCCCGGCCTCAACCAAACCTCCGCGATGGGCATCACCCTCGCGTTCATCATGACCAAACTCGCCGGCGCCGCCCAGGTCACGCCCGGCGGCGTGGGCACCGTGGAGGCCATCCTCGCCGGCTCCCTGGTCACCGTCGGCCTCACTCTTGTCGACGCCACCGCCGTCACCGTCCTCTACCGACTCATCTCCTTCGCCCTCATCACCGCCATCGGCTGGGTCGTCCACACGGCGGAGTACGCCGGGCGCGGCTACATGCTGGGCAAGGCGTGAGGTTGGTCCCATCGCCGCCGAAACCTAAATGGGAGTAACAGGATTGTAGTATTCCCCTTTTCGTATATATTTTCGAGGATTACTACAATCCTATTGCTACACTTTGCAGATTAGGCCGCGCCGTCCGGCCACAACCGCAAATCTGTTCACAAATTCACTAAGCGGGTTTTGTGGCACCTACCAGCGACCTACCGACGCAACCAGGCACCGGGTTAGACTGTCTGACATGATTAAAAAACCGTACGCAATTGCTGCTGACTACGTTGCCATCGCCGCGTTCGCGCTGCTCGCGCGCATCGCGCACCAGACCGAAGAGATGCCGCTGAACTTCTTCGGCTGGCTGGAAACCTTCCTGCCGTTCGCGGTCGGGCTGGGGTTGGCGTGGCTGGCCACCCGCAAGGACAAGGGGTGGCTGATTTGGCTCATCACGATCGTGGTGGGCCTGATCATTTGGGGCTTCTACCGCCACAAGCTGCCGCACTACTCGTTCGTCATCGTGGCGAGCAGCATGTCGGCGCTGCTCATGCTGGGATGGCGCGGAGCAGCGAAACTGATCCTGAAGCGGCGTTAGCTCGACAGCCAACCCATGTTGGCCAGGAAGTCGCCGCCTTGGAGGGCGTAGATCATCCACACGAGGTGGTTGATGATGTCACCGGCGATGTCGAGTGCAGAGGAAAGCATGAAATTCTTCTCCTTTGAGTGTTAGAGCGGGCTGATGGTGTGCTTCTTCGGCAGGTCTTGCTCTTGTTTGGTGGCAAGTTGTCGAAGGGCGCGTCGTAACGAGATGCGGGTTTGGGACGGCTCGATCATTGAGTCGATGAACCCGCGCTCGGCGGCGACGTATGGGGAGGTCATGGTTTCGTCGTAGAAGTCCATGAACATCTTCTTCATCGCCTCACGCTGGACGGGATCCTCGATGGCGGCGAGCTGCTTGCCCTGGATCATCACCACGGCAGCAGAGGAGCCCATGACGGCGATTTGCGCGGTCGGCCAGGCGAGGTTGATGTCGCCGGTGAGGTTCTTGGAACCCATGACGGCGTAGGCGCCGCCGTACGCCTTGCGGACGATGAGGGTGACCTTCGGTACGGTGGCCTCGACGACGGCGAATGCTAGTTTGGCGCCGCGGTGGATGAGGCCTTCGCGCTCCTGGTCGACGCCGGGCAGGTAGCCTGGCGTGTCCACGACGAAGACGAGGGGGATGTTGTAGGCGTCGCAGGTGCGGATGAAGCGCGCGCCCTTGTCGGCGGCGTCGGCGTCGATGCACCCGGCCTGGTACATGGGGTTGTTGGCGACAAAGCCGACGGTGCGGCCGTCGATGCGCCCGAAGGCGCAGATGAGGTTCTCGGCGTATCCTGCCTGGATTTCGACGAGGTTCTCGTCGTCGCCGAGCTGCACGAGGAGGTCCATCATGTCGTAGCCGGCGTTGGTGTCGTCGGGCATGAAGGTGTCGAGGGCGGAGTCGTCGAGGTCGTCGTCCTCGGGGGCCCATTCGACGGGGGCTGGGTCGAAGGTGGACGTCGGCAGGTGGGCGAGGAGGTCGCGGACGTAGTCGAAGGCTTCTTCCTCGGAGCCGACGACGGCCTGGATATTGCCGGACTGCTCCTGCACGCGGGCGCCACCGAGTTCGGCGGAGGTGATGTCTTCGCCGGTGACTTCGCGGATGACGTTGGGGCCGGTGACGTACATTTCGGACTGGCCGTCGACGGCGACGACGAAGTCGGTGGTCACGGGCGCGTAGACGGCACCGCCGGCGGACTTGCCCAGCATGATGGAGATCTGCGGGCTGCGGCCGGATAGCGGGAGCTGGCGGCGGGCGATCTCGGAGTACATGGCCAGGGACGTCACGGCGTCTTGGATGCGGGCACCGCCCGAGTCCTGGATGCCGATGACGGGGCAGCCGATCTTGATCGCGAACTCCATGACCTCGACGACCTTGCGGCCGAAGGTGACGCCGACGGAACCGCCGTAGACGGTTTTGTCGTGGGCGTAGACGGCGACGGGGCGGCCGTCGACACGTCCGTAGCCGGTGACGACGCCGTCGGAGTAGACGGCTTTCTCGTCGCCGGGTGTGCGGGCCAGGGCGCCGATCTCAACGAAGGAGCCTTCGTCGAGAAGCGCGGCGATGCGCTGGCGCGGGGTGGTGTTTCCGGCGTCGTCGCGGCGCTTCCGCGAGCGCTCAGAACCGGGGTCCTGCGCTTTTTCTAGACGTGCACGCAGGTCAGCGAGCTTTTCTGCGCTAGTTGCCATTATCAATCCATTCGTTCATGTACTTGCCCACGATGCCAACCGCGGGCTCGTCAACTACTGCCAAATGGTCGCCCGGCAGATGGACGATCGTCAAATCCTTCACGATAGCGCCCCAGCCACCGTCCTCGTCAATGTGGGCGTAGGCCGGCTCCAGGGTAATGGCGCCGTCGTGCATGCGCTCGGCGCGGAACAGCAGCACCGGCACCTGCACGTCCGCCCAGCGGGCGAAGTCGAGGCGGTTGAGGATCTGATTATCGACGAAGGACGCGCGCTGGTGTTCCAGCACCCCGGCGGCGAGCCCGTGCTCGGAGGCGTCGGTGGTGGCGAGGAATTCCGCCAGCATGTTGAGGACAGCGTCCTCCCCTGCTGTCTCCAGCAGGTCGAAGGGCACCGGGAAGTCCAGCCCGTAGGTGTCCTTGGCGAACTTGGCGTAGCGCTCCCAACGCGCCTTGGCCTCCTCCGGGGTGTCGGGGGCGGGCTCTGACGGCTGGGTGGTGTCCAGCAGCGCGATGTACGCGATGCGGTCGTTGCCCAGCTGGTGCGCCACTTCGTAGGCGAGTGCGCCACCGAAGGACCAGCCCGCGAGCACGACCTTGCCCTCGGGCGCGATGCGGTTGATGTCTTCCACGTAGGCCGCGGCGCGCTCTTCGAGGGTGCCCTCGAGGCGCTCGACGCCGTACACCGCGACGTCGTCTGCTAATCGACGAGCCAACGGCTGGTACACCGCACTGGACCCACCGGCCGGGTGGAACACGAACACTGGCGGCTTGGTGGTGTGCTCTGGCTGCTGCAGCACCCGGATGTTGCCTTCGACCTCGGTTTCGAGGCCCTCGCGCACGATGTCGGCGAGCGGCTCGAGCGTTTCCGCGTCCTTGACCTGCTCCGCGGTCACGGTGATGCCGGAACGCTCGCTCAGGTGGTTGGCGATGGCTTCGGCCTGCGCGTCGTCGATGGCGGGCAGCTCGGAGGTCACGCCCGCGGCGGCGGTGCCGGTGAACTTGGCCCACGCGCCGAAGACCATGCGCTCGGAGGCGTCGCGGGGTGCGACGCCGACGCCCTGGGCGCCCTCAGGCTTCTCGGCGGGCTCGGCGGCAGCAGCATCGGCGGGCTCAGCGGGCTCGGCGGCAGCCTCAGCGGCCTCCGACTGCACCCCGGTGACCGCGTCCTCGACGATGCGGATGACGTCGGCGACGGAGGCGTCGCGAAGCGTTTGTACTGGCAGTGGCGGGATCTGGAAGTCGTTTTCCACGCGGTTCTTGATGCGCATGCCCATCAGCGAGTCCAGGCCGAGGTCGATGAGCGGTAGCTCGTCGGGGAGGTCCTCGGCGTCGTAGCCCATGGACTCGGACACGATGGAGCGCAGGCGCTGCGCGACGGACTCGCCGGAGTTCGGGTCCCAGCGGATGGCGTCGACGTCCGCGAGCTCGTCGGCGACGGGCGCGGCGTCACCAGCAACCTCAGCCGCCGGGGCCGGAGCAGCTGCGGTTGAGTCCTCCTCAACAGCGCCGCCAAGGTTGAGTGCGGTAGCGAAGCCCTCCGCCAGCAGGGTGTCCTCGTGGAAGACCTTCACGCTCACCCCGCCGAGCGAGGTCGCCGCGATCGTGGTCACGTCACCCTCTGCAGGCAGTACGTCGTGGTCCTCGTAGGCCACCACCCGGGAGCCGGGCAGGACTTCGGCGGCGACGGCGTCGATAATCTGGTGCGGGCTAAACAGCGTGTCCGCGGCCGTCGAGTACGCAACCTGGCCCTCCGGCAGGCGCACCTTCGCGCCGAGCAGTGAGGTGTGCGCGGAGGCGGGGCGCGCGTCGGTCCAGAATTCGGAGCGCTTGAACTGGGTCAGTGGGGCATCGATACGCGGGCCGCGGCCGTAGAACGCGGTGAAGTCGACAGCGGTGCCGGTGACGTACAGCTTCGCGGCGAGGTCCAGGATGGACTCCACCTCGTCGACCTTGCGCTTGCAGGTAAACAGCAGCTGTGCATCCGGCTTCCCCGAAGCGAACGCGGTGTTCATCAGCCCCATGATCGCCACCGGGTTCGGCGCGACCTCCACGAGCGTGGTGTAGCCCTCAGCAAAAGCGGTCTCGGTGGCCTGCTGGATGTAGACCGGCTGGCGCGTCATGCGCAGGAAGTATTCGTCGGTGTGCACGACCTGGCCCGGCTGGTACACCACGCGCTCGTCGACGCTGCTCAGCAGCGGGATCCGCAGCGGGTGGGCCTCAATGCCGGCGATCTGTGCGGCCAAATCGCCCAGGATCGGGTCGAGCGCACTGGTGTGCCCGGCGCCGCGCACGCGCATCAGTCGCGCGAACTTGCCTTCCTCTTCCAGCTTTTCGACGAGCCCCTTCACGGCACCAACGGGACCGCCGACGGTGAGCATGCCGGGCCCGGCGAACACGGCCGCTTCAACACCCGTGCCCTCCAATTGATCAGCACTCAATTCGACGACGGCCATGGCGCCCTCGTCGTCAGTGTCGGCGGTGAGCGCTTCGCCCTCACCCATCAGGCGAGCACGGTGGCACGCGATCACCATCGCGTCCTTCGCGCTGATGCCTCCGGAGGCGTAGCCCGCAGCGATCTCTCCCATGGACATGCCCATCACGGCTGCCGGGCGGATCCCGGCGGCGTCAAGCATGTCGGTCAGCGCGATCTGGTAGGCGGTCACCGCGACCTGGCCGGTCTCGGTGTCGTAGGTCAGCCCGTCGTCCTCGATGATTTCGATGATGGACCAGCCGGCCTCGAACTGGACGATGGAGTCCAGCTCACGCATCCGCTGCGCAAACAGCGGCGAAGATGCCATGAGCTGCTTCGCCATCTTGCGGTGCTGGGAGCCGAAGCCGGAGTACACAAACACCGGGCCGAGCGCGTTCGGCGAATCCGCCACGGCGATACCGGGGCCGACCTTGCCCTCGGCGACCTGGCGCAGCCGTTTGACGGCCTCCTCGGTCGTTGCGGCGGTAACCACCGCGGCGGAACGGCCATGGTTACGCAGCGCTAACGACCGCGCAAAAGGAATAAGGTCCGCGTCGGGGCGTCCCTCGAGCGCGTCGGCAAGCCCGGCTGCTGCGGTCTTGCGGCGCGAGGTCAGCAGGCCGCTGACGGGCAGGGCGGCCGTCGATACGCCGGTGAGCGCCTCGGGGCGCTGCGGTGCTGCTTCGTAGTCGGCGGGGTCGAACTCCTTGACCACGACGTGCGCGTTCGTGCCGCCAAAGCCGAAGCCGGAGACACCCGCCACGCGCTGGCCGGAGTACTGCGGCCACTCGCGCGGGTCCTCGACGACCTCAAGATTGTTGGCGTCGAAGTCGACGTAGCGGTTCGGGCCGGCGAAGTTCGCCATCGCAGGGATCGTGTCGCGCTGCAAGGCTTGGACGACCTTGATGAGTGCCGCCACGCCCGCGGCCGACTCCGAGTGGCCAATATTCGATTTCGCGGACCCAAGCAGCAGCGGCTGGCCAGCCTCGCGGCCGGTGCCGCAGACCTGCCCCAGCGCGGTCGCCTCGATCGGGTCGCCGAGGATGGTGCCGGTGCCGTGGGCCTCCACGAGGTCAACGGTGCGCGGGTCCACGCCCGCGTCGGCGTACGCCTGCTGCAACACGTCTACCTGGGCCTCCGGGTTCGGGGCGGTCAGGCCGTTGGAGTGGCCGTCCGAGTTGGTGGCGCTGCCCTTGATCACGGCGAGGATGTCGTCGCCGTCGGCGATGGCGTCCTCCACACGCTTGAGCACGATGAACCCGGCTGCTTCCGAGCGGACGATGCCGTCCGCGTCATCAGAGAATGCGTGGATCTTCCCGGAGGGCGAAATCACGCCCAGCTCCGAGAACATCAGGGAAGCGAACGGGTTAGCCAGGATGTTCACGCCGCCGGCGAGGGCGACGTCGGCTTCGCCCTCACGTAGCGCGCGCACCGCGTGGTGCACCGACACCAGCGAGGAGGAGCAGGCGGTGTCCACGTTCATGGACGGGCCACGGAAATCGAAGGCGTAGGAGATCCGGTTCGGGATCACCGCGCTCGACGCGCCGGTCAGCGCGTACGGGTGCGCCTGCGCCGGGTCAGCGCCCATGAGCATGCCGTAGTCGTTATTGGAGGAACCAACAAACACGCCCACGCGCTGCCCGCGCAGCGAGTCGGCGGGGATGTGGGCGTCCTCAAGCGCCTCCCAGGCGACCTCCAGCATGATGCGCTGCTGCGGATCGATATTCTTCGCCTCCAGCGGGGACAGGCCAAAGAACTCGTTGTCGAAGGCGGCGATGTCGTCGAGGTAGCCGCCGTCGGTGGCTTCCTCGCGCATCTTGGTGCGCAGGAACGGATCCGAGTTGTACTCGGACCAGCGGCCCTCCGGCAGCGGGCCGGTCGTGACCTCGCCTGCGGCGAGCAGCTCCCAGTACTCGTCCACGTTATTCGCGCCCGGGAACCGCCCGGCCGTGCCGACGATGGCGATGTCGTGACCCTTCGCCTCCACGTCGCGGCCGGTGGCGACGACGTTCGACGCCGCCGGGGCGTCAGCGGTCAGCGCGTGGGCCAAGGCAGCGATCGTCGGGTACTGGTAGGCCACGGTGGGGTCAATGCGTCGGCCCAGTAGCTTCTCCAGTTCCCCGGAGAGAACCACTGCGTCGCGGGACGAGAGCCCGTAGGACTCAAACGGGGTGGTCGCGTCAACGCTTTCCACACCGGTCGTCTCCGCAACCCACTGTTGCAGCCACTGGATCAATGCATTCTCACTCATAGCATCCAACCCTATCGGTCGTGCCTTTCTTTTCGTTATCAGCCTTGGTAGTTCTTCGCGTTGACCTGGCGCGCAATCTTGCCTGAGGAGGAACGCGCGATCTCGTTCGGCGCGTAGAAGCGGATGTCCGACGGCGCCAGCCCGTGCTTCGCGGTCACGGCGGAGCGGATCGCCGCGATGGCGTCTGCATCACCGTCCGGGGTGGCGGTGTCCGCGCGCTCTACCAGCAGCACCAGCTTTTCGACGTCCTCCCCCGGCACCGCAAACGCAGCCACCGAATCTTTACGCACGTGTTCGCTGGCCTCCATGACGGTGGCCTCGATGTCTTGCGGGTAGTGGTTACGTCCTGCGACCACGATGAGGTCCTTGACGCGGCCGGTGATGTAGAGGTGGCCGTCGAGAAGCGTGCCGAGGTCCCCTGTTGCCAGCCAGCCGTCCTTCGGCAGGCCTTCCTGGAGCGTGGCGCCGATGGTGTTGCCGAAGGTGTCGGCGGTGTCGCGCGCGCGGTCCTGGTAGCCGAGGGCGATGTTCGGGCCGTGTGCCCACAGCTCGCCGATGGTGCCAGGCGCGACCTCGTCGTGGGTCTGCGGGTCGACGACGGCGAAGTGCATCCATGACACCGGCTGGCCGTTGGAGGCCATCACAACGCCGCCATCTGTCTCTACCGCAAGCCCCTCGGTGAGCTTGTCACGGTCGAGGGTGACGAACTTGGGGCGGTCCGGGGTCTGCGGGGTGGAAACGAGCAGGGTCGCCTCCGCGAGCCCGTAGGAGGGGCGCATCGCTTTGCGGTCCAGGTTGAAGCCCTCGTAGGCCGCAATGAAGCTGTCGACGCTCGGCTTCGTCACCGGCTCAGAACCGATGACGAGGGCGTCGAGGACGGACAGGTCCAGGTCCTGCGGCGCGTGCCCGACGGCACGAGCGCACAGCTCGAGCGCGAAGTTGGGCGCCGCGGTGAAGACGTGGATGTCCTCCGGGTCGCTCTCGCAGCGACCGAGGCGTTCCACCCAGCGCATCGGCTGCTGGATGAAGTCACGCGGGGTGAATAGCTCGAACTCGCTGCCAAGGATGATCAGCATCATCGAGATGATGATGCCCATGTCGTGGTGCAGTGGCAGCCAGCACGGCACGCGCATCGGCTGTTCCAGCTTCGCCGCCGTATAGATCTGGATGACGTTAGACACGATGGACTCGTTGGTGAGCATCACGCCTGCCGGGTTGCGGGTGGAGCCGGAGGTGTACTGCAGGAAGGACACATGGTCCGACGTATCGACGTCCCCCTCCACCTGTCCGGCCACCCAGCCGGCAGCGAGCGTGTCCGGCAGCGCGTCGACCGCGATGATGCGCGGGCGTTCCTTGCCCGGCAGCTCCGCGAAGAAAGCGCGCACTGCTGGCGCGCCCTGCTTGTTGGTGAGCACCACGTTGGCCTCGGCGTCGGCGAGGACGGCGCGCAGGTGGCCTTCGTGGCCTGGCTCGGTCGGGTCGTAGAGCGGCACCGGGATCTGGCCAGCGTACATGGCACCCATGAATCCGAAGATGTACTCGGGGCAGTTGCCCGCCAGGATGGCCACGCGGTCCCCCGGCTTTCCGATCTGCTGCAGGCGCGCCGCCACCGACTTGATCCGTGTGTTTACTTCCGCGCGCGTGAACGTGCGCAGCGCCCCGTCCGGGTCTGCGGAGTAGTCCCACGAGCGGATGTTGACGGTGTCTGTCGCACCGGCCTGTGCGGCTGCCCCGTAGAGCATCTCGGTGAGGGCCGGGATGGTGAAGTTCGGCGGGAGTTTGATCTGGCCGGTCTCATCAATAAACCGCTGAATCAGTACTTGGAGATCCATGGGCACTCCTTGTAGTCAGGTCCTAGAATTAGTTAGTTTCTAGAAAGAATCAATTATGGACATTGCCCAATCTACAGCCCATTGCGGCGTAGTGGTACCCGGAATCACATCCGGGTTCGTGGCATACATCGCGTGATTGCCGTTGGCCAGCAACAACGCACTCGCGCGGTCCACCGCATTTCCGATATCCTGCGGCGCGTCACAGATGGAATCATTCGGCGCACAAATCTCATACGCGCGGTCAGCCACCTGGCCGAAGCCACCCTGCCGCGCACCGGTCATCGTTGCGCCTGGCGTCGCCGCGCTCACAACCATCTGCAGCGGGCGCAGCGCAATCTCAGCGCCAACACCGCTCAGCTCAACACCAGGGTTCACGCCGACGCCGTTCTCACGACGCCCGTCCGCAATCATCAACGAGCCCAGCAGGCGCTCCGGCGGCAACGCGTGCGTCCCCGCGCCAATCTGGTTCGTAATATCGCCCGCAATCACCGCGCCCTGCGAGAACCCTGCCACAATGAACTTCGTCGACGGACACTGCTCCGCCACGAACGCAATCTCGCCGTTCGCGCGCGCCGTGCCCTCAGCGCGGGACTCGTCGTAGCTCATCTCGTTGCGGCCCTGCGGAGTCTGGATGTTCCGGAACTGTGCCGTGTACGGCACCGTGAACACGCGCACCTGGTCAATCGAGTAGCGCTCCTGCAGCGGGTTCGTAATCGACAGCATAAAGCTGTTCGGGTTCGCCTGCGGGGCGAAGGGGTCGTCGTCAATTGACGATTCCCACGTGCCCGGAATCGAGACGAACTCCACCGCCGGGCACCAATCTGGCTCCTGGCGCGCCTCCGTCGACGTGCCCGGCTCACCCGGCTCAACGACACTCGGCCCGTCCTGGTTCTTGAGCCACTGGAATACCCCCAGCCCAATCGCCGCGAGCACCACAATGACCGCAGCTACAACGCCTGCTCTGCGCATATTACTCCCTTACTTGCACAGCTTGGACTGCGCGGTTTCACCAATCAGCGCCGCCACGGCATTCGCATCCAAATCGGTGCGGCGCTGCTCTACCAGCTGCCCCGCAACCGCATCGCGCGTCACGGAGTCACCATTGCACACCGTCGCGCCCGTCGCCGTCAACTGATCCTCGACGCCCTTCACATTCACGCCGCTTTGCTGCAGCTGGTCAAGGAACGCCTGCTCTTTCGGGCTAAACGTCGGCGCCTGCTCCGGAATCGAGGTCACCTCACGCGCCGGCTGATCCGCCGGGCCCTGGTTTTTCGACGCCGGCTTCGCTCCCTCCGACGTCGTCGCCTTCGCAGTGCCAGACGCCGACGACGTTGCCGTCGGCGGGGCCTGCGTCGCCGTCACGTCATCGCTCTCCACCGTCGTGCCACCGCAGGCCGCCAAGCCCAACGCGAGGCAGAGGCTTGCGCTCGTCAGCAGTCGCTTCATCGCCGCTCCTTACTTCCGCTCGCGGACCACGCCGTTGACCTGCTCCAGCGTTCCGTGCTGGAAGTCAATCACCAGTCCACCGGCAGGGATTTCGCGCATGTCCGAGGTCGGCCAGCCCATCGCGCCCTGCTCGTAGCCGCGCTTGCCCCACTCCTCGAAGATGTCGCCATAGAGCACCACGTGTGCGCCGGTCTCTGGCGACCAGTAGATGTTGCCCTTCTCGAACTGCTGGAAGAACCCTCCGCGGATCGCGATCTCGTTGCTCTTCGGGTAGCCCAATGCGCTCGTCGCCGTGCCCAGCTCGCCGTACTTCTCGGCGATCGCGCCGTGGACAATGTTGTGGCTCTTATCCGGGTTGCGGGTCAGGAACCCGCCCTGGAACTTCTGCACGTAGCCCTTGCCCACCTGGTTCGCCTCAGCAACCGGGTACTTCAGGTCGCCCGTCTCGTAGCCGTTCTCGCCCCAGGCCTTGAACATGTCACCAGGGATGGCGTACGCGCCGGTCTGCGGCGTCCAGTAAATAGAACCGTTCTCGAAGTGGACGAAGCGGCCAACGCCGTCTGGTGTCTTGGTCTCACCGGTGGTCGGGAAGCCGAGCCAGCTCGACGCGCCACCTAGGCCGCTGTACTTCGCCAGGATCGCGCCGAACAGCGGGTACGCACCCGTCTTCGGGGACCAGAACGCGGTACCACCACGGAAGTCCTCGGCCTTGCCCTTGCCGTCAGCGACGTCGTACTCGTTGTTCACGCAGCTGCCGATCACGCCAGACTTCGTCGCCTCAGCGATCGCGCCCACCGGGTTGCAGTCCGAACCACGGTCAGCCTCCGCCAACGCCAACGCATTCGCGATGTACGGCCAGGCCTGCGTCATCTCAAACTGCCAGTACTCCCAGGAGTGCACGCCCGACGGACGGAACTTCACAACCGGCTTCACCGGCGTCCGCGACGCGTAATCGACGAAGGTCTGCGTCGACAAGCGAGAAATCACCTCAAGCCCGACACCAGCCGGGTTCGCAGCGCTCTTCGCCACCGACTCCGGGTTACCAAAGTCATCGCGGCCCGAGCCCGAGGACACGTACACCGTCATGTCCTTCAACGCCTCAATGCCAAGCTTCGGGTCGTGGTCAATCCAGTCCTGCGACCCAGCCGGGCCCCACATCGCCTCCGAGTCGTAGCCGCCCGCATCCATCTGCGCGGCCTTAATCGCCGTCGGCATACCCGTGGTTGTGGTGTCCAAGTAACCAGAGAAGGAACCCACGAACTTGAACAGGTGCGGGTTACGCTCCGCCAGGTTAATCGCGGCAGTACCACCCATCGAGATACCCACCACGGCACGGCTATCATTCGAGCGGAACTCGTTATTGAGCACCGGGACGAGCTCCTTCGTCAAGAAGGTCTCCCACTTGTAATTCTTCCCGTTGTTCGGGCGCTGCCAATCCGAATAGAACGAAGACTCACCACCAACCGGCAGGATCACGTTCACGTTCTTGTCAGCGTAGAACTGCTCAATATTCGTCTCGATGGTCCAGCCATTCTCATCATCACGAGCACGCAGACCATCCAGCGCCCACACCTCAGGGAACTTCGCCTGCGGATTCGAGTGCCAGTCACGCGCCAGCAGGATCTGCACCTGCATCAGCTGCTCCGGCATCGCCGCCGAACGAATAAACACAGCCACGCGGCGGTTCGTCAACCACTCAATGCGGTCCACGCTCACACCTTCAGGCAGGCCCGGGATCTGCGGGTTCTTATCAACCTCAATCGGCGTCCGCTTCGGCGGGTCCGACGGCCGAATATTATCCGACAGCCCACCACGGTTACTCGACAGCGGCAACGACGACTGCGCCGCAGCCGACGTCGACAACACCGGAACTAACGACGCCACCATCGGCACCGCCGCCGCAACAATCGCAGCCTTCTTCATCCGATTCATAGGGGAACGGGTCTCACGCATGAATTTCCTGCCTCAACTCTTCTTCTGGGCTTTTGCCATTTTTTGGGTGTGCACAACCAGCGCCGCGTGCTCTACAGCCAACTCCGAGGGTTCCCCTCCCCCGGAATCAACCAGCGACGGCGCTAACAAATCACTCTAAAGGTTAAGTATGCCTTGAGAGTTTAGCCACCAGACACGCCGGAGCGCCACCAAGATATTTGGCTTGTGGATGGGGTGTGTGCACCAAATTCCCTCGGCGAGAGTCAGCGACCTGGGCGTTTGCAGATCAGCGCACGAGAATCCAGGAATTTGGTGTCAGGCCAGGTGGGGTGCGCACCACATTCCCGCATGCAAGTCCGGCGACCTGGACAAACGTAAAACCCACCCACTGAAATGCTGGAATTTGGTGCAGGGTCGAGCGGGGAAGTGACAAAGGACGCATCCCCAAAAGTGCTGGACATTCAAACCTGCAGGTAGATAAAGAGCTATATATATTAGGGTGCGTCTTTTGTCACTGACACCCCGAGCAAGCGCACCAAATTCCGTCCCGCGAGCCGCACCACCTGGGGAAACGCAAAACCCGCCCACCAAACCAAGGAATTTGGTGCGCGGGAGCCAAGAAGTGCAAGGGCTGGGAACTACCAGGCGTTCATCACGTTGAGGATGCGCGGCTTCGTGTACTCGAGCTGCTGGCCGAACTGTTCCCAGTTGTGCAGGCCAACAGGTGTGAACACGGCGGTGTGCTTGACGCCGGTGGCCGTGGCCTTGGCGCTCCACAGGCGTGTGGTGAAGTTCGCGACCATCTCGAGCGCGATACCGGCGGCCTTGTGCTGTGGCAGGTAGCGGTCGTCGCGTGCGGATGGAGTGCCGCTTCCGGCGGAGACGTAGACGTCGCGGCCCCGCAGGTTACCCATATTCAGGAATGGGTCGTTCTCGTAGCGGCGGGGATCAAAGATGGAGCCCCACATGGCGTTGAGGTTGTAGAGGCCGCCGTCGAGAAGTGCGAGGCGCAGCGCGGTTTGGGCGCCGGGGATGGTGGTGGTGAGGTAGCCGGAGTAGGACAACACCTGGCGGAACTGCTGCGGGTGCAGCGCGGCGAGGTTGATCGCGGCGGTGCCACCCATGGACAGGCCGAGGATGGAGTTGTTCGTCGGGGATACGCCGAAGTGGCGCTGCAGGTATGCGGGCAGCTCCTTGGACAGGAAGGTGTCCCACTTGTAGGTGACGGGGCTGTTGAAGTTGTAGGTGGCTGGCGCGTTCCAGTCGGTGTAGAAGGAAGACTGGCCGCCGACCGGCATCACGAGGGTGATGTTGTGGTTGACGAAGGTGCGTGCTGCGTTGACATCTTGGACCCAGGCGTTGGTGCGTTCGGTGGCGCGGAGGCCGTCGAGCATGTAGAGGCCGGCGTTGCCGCCGCGCTGAGCGGGCTGGATCTGGACGGTGATGTGGCGGCCCATTGCTGGCGACCAGACGGTGCAGCGTTGTACCCAGTAGCCGACGCGGTCCCACTCGCAGGTGCCGGTGGAGTCGGGGCGCAGCCAGTCACGGTTGGCGGCTTGTGCTTGGGGGGCGGCGACGATCATCGACAGCGCGGTCAGGAGCGCTACCACTAGGCCCATGAGTCCGTGGCGGTTCTTCATACAGCGTTTCCCTTTCTCAGCAGTTTGCTACCAAACTACACGGGTACCGCTATGGATACCCAAATCCTCGCCTTGGCTGAGCCGTGCCTGTTCGTCGTCTGTGAGGTAGCTGAGGTAGGTGGAGGCGTCGTCGGAAAGCTGGAGGGTTCGGCCGTTACCCAGCGAGTATTTGATGTTCTTCCAGAAGCGTTCGCGGCTCATTGGCTCGCGGGACGTGGCGAGCAGCTCGGCTATTTCGGGGCTACGGAGTGCGGCGCGGGCTTGGCGCGCTTCCTCCTGGTCGATCCACTCGGGAAGCTTTGAGAGATCGACGGCCGTGTCCGCAACTTGCCATTCGGCGGCGAGCTGCTTGTCGTGTCCGACGCGCCCTTCGGGGTCGCGCGGCATACGGGCCGCGAGCGGCGTCGCAAGGCCGACGGTGTCGAGGACCCGGACGTCGAGCGGCGCGTTCATACTGGTCATCCCGAGGTTGATCAGGTAGAGCGACAACTGGTAGGCCTGCAGGTCACTGTCAGCCTCGGGGACGCGGGGGCGCGGGTACCAGGAGTAGAGCTCCGGGTCGCGGCTGATAAGCCCCGGTGCGATCTGCGCAGCACCAGCGTCGCGTGCCTCAATGACGACGTCCGCGTAGTTCGTCATGAGCTTCGAGGTCAGGAAGTCTTCGGCGTAGCGCGGCGGGTTGTCTGGTTCGCGATTGACGGCCATGGTCCAGAATTCGCGCTCGTCGACGATGCCCAATTCTTTGGCTGATCGCTCGTGAATGTCGTCGTCGAGCGGGTGAGCACGCACCACAATTATCGACGCCCACACCACCAACACCAGCGCGACCACCACGTTGAGGCGCGTCAGCGGGGCGGCCATCACCGGCAGCAGCAGCGCGAAGAGCGGCAGCAGCCACATGCGTCCGTGCATGAAGTCGCCGCCGACGCGCAGCACGTACAGGATGTGGATCAGCGCGCACCCCACGACGAGTGCCACGATGGCGGCGCGGCGTCCGGTGACGAGGAAGCGTCGTAAAGAAATAAGGAGTACCGCGATGACCAGCAAGAGCGGCAGGTACAGCGCGTAGGGCCCGATGAAGTCCCAGGCGTACTTGGCGCCTTCGGCCCACTCGCTGCCGGAGGCAGACTTGGCCACCGCGGTGTGCGGGGTGAGCAGGCCGTAGTAGCCCATGCGGAAGATCTGGTATGCGGCGGGCACGGGCAGCGCCGCCGCCAGGATGCCGAGCGTCTTGCGCGGCGAGTACACCAGCAGGACCAGGCCGCTCAGCCCGCCGTAGAGTGCCAGCTCGGGGCGGACCAGCCAGGACAGTCCGCACCAGAAGGCCAGCCAGTAACCGACCACGGGGGCGGCGCGGCGCGCGGTGCCGCCCGCCCACTGGACGAGTAGCGCCCACCACGCCGCCAGCCACAGCAGGGACAGGCCCCACTCCAGGCCAGAGGTGGCGAAGTCGCGCGCGGGCGGCAGGGCGAAGTACACCAGGATGCCCAGCGGCACCACCGGCGCGGCGCGCCAGAATTTGCCGGAAGCGTAGGTGGCCAGCACCGCCGCGACGACCGTGCACAGCAGCGCGAGCCACATCGCGATGGTTTCCAGGCGGGCGTCGCTGACCATCGCGAACGCGGTGATCAAGTACTGCCACAGCGTGGAGGTGTTCGCCTCCACGCGCTCACCGGCATTGAAGACTGGGCCATTGCCGGCCAGCAGGTTGCGCACGGTGCGCAGGACGATGAGGCCGTCGTCAGACATCCAGCGCCTGGTCCACCCACCCCAAAATGCGAACACGCCCGCAATGGCGCACGACAGCAGCAGCGTCACCCGGGCGTTGATCTTCATTGCGCCAATGTTACTAAGCCAGCGCTGGCACCACGTAAACTGCCAGCACAATGCACAGGATCCAGGCCGCGGCCAGCATCTGCAGCACGCGGTCTTCCAGGGCAATCTCGTCAGGCGCGCCGCCGTGACCACCGTCAACCTTCGCGGCGTAGCGCAGGATCGCGATCACAAACGGCACCATCGAAATCTGGTACCAGACCGCGGCCGCGCCCTCGACCGAGTTGGAGAGCTGGAAGCCCCACAGGGCGTAGCTCATCACGACGGCGGTCGCGGACAGGGTCCACACGAAGCGCAGGTAGGTGGCCGTGTAGCCCTCCAGAGCCTTGCGGATCTTCGCGCCCGTCTCCTGTGCCAGCAGCAGCTCCGCGTAGCGCTTGCCCGACGCCATGAACAGCGAACCGAACGCCGCGACCAGCAGGAACCACTGCGACAGGTCAATGTTCGCCGCCACGCCACCGGCCATGGTGCGCAGCATGAACCCGGAGGACACCAGCGCGATATCAATGACCGGGATGTGCTTCCAGCCGAAGCAGTAGCCGAGCTGCAGCGCAATATAGATGCCAATCACGAGGGCGAGGGCGAAGCCGTCCGTCGCTAAGAAAGAGAGGCCAAGCGCTGCGACGATGAGCACCACCGCCATCGCGTAGGCCAGGTTGATCGGCAGCATGCCCGAGGCGATCGGGCGGAAGCGCTTCGTCGGGTGCTCGCGGTCGCTCTCCACGTCGCGGGCATCGTTGACAAGGTAGATCGAGGAGGCGCCGAAGCAGAACACCACGAACGCCAGCAGCACGTCCAGCGCGGTGCGCGAGGTCCACGCCTCCGTCCCAGCGGCCAGCGGAGCCGCCAGCACCAGGACGTTCTTCACCCACTGCTTCGGGCGAAGGCCCTTCACCATGGCGTCGGGAAGGTTCTTGGGCGGGACGCGTACCTGCTGGTAGTCGACGCCCTCGGTGTGGGGCTCTGGCTTCAAAAAGGGTTCGTGCGGTTGCGTGTTGCTCACTTCAGCTGCCTTTCCACCTTGATCGTCGCTTTGGCGCACCCGGCGCCGAGCAAAGCACCGACAATAGTATCCGTCGGGTAGTGGACGCCAAGGAGGTTGCGGGAGAACATCATCACGGGCACGAGCAGCAGCGGCCACTTCTTGCCCGTGATGTCCATCAGGTGCACCGCGGCCGCGCCCGTGTTCGTCGCATGCGAGCTCGGGAACGAGAGCTTGGAGGGGGTGGCCACGCCAATGTTCACGCGGGGGTCATGCGGCCTTGGGCGCCGCACAATCCGCTTGATGACGACGCTCGCCGCGTGCGCCACGAAGGTGCCCACGCCCAGCGCCAGCCACTTCGAACGCCTCTTCTTGTCGACGCCCGCCCCGAGCCCCGCGACGGCCAACCAGCCAAGGTCGTGCTCGCCGAAGTGGCTCAGGCCCCTGGCCGCCTTGACGGCTGCCGGGGAGTACGCCGCGTTCTGGATCGCGACGAGGATATCAGCCTCACGCTTGCTCATCGAACACCTTCCCCCAGTTCTCTGCGCTAGTCAGCGCCGGTTTCGCGCTCTGGTACTGCTGGCGCAGTTCCTGCCAGCGCTCCTTGATTTCTTCCTGTAGCGCCTTGGTGTCGCGCAGCAGGTCGTCGGCAAGCGCCTTGTTGCGCTTGCGGAACGCCACACCCGTGCCACCTGCCGTGGCCACCGTCGCCGAGTCGAGGCGGGCCAGCGTGAACCAGCGGGCCTCCTCCGCGGTGAGGTTCAGCTGCGGCGCCTGCCAGTGCTCCTGGTTCTCCTGGGTGAACTGGTGGCGCAACGCCTTGACTGCCCACGGGATCTTCTTCAGCTTGGCCAGGCGCCCGCCGATGTTCTTGGTGGGTACGCCCGGCGCGCCCGTCGGCGCTGGCAGCTCCGTTGCGGAGGCGACGACCTTGGCGTCGTCGTAGTTTGCGCGGATCTTCTGGATGCGCGGCAGCGAGGTCTCGAGGATGTCGAACAGCTGGTCCGGGCCTGCGAGGAAGTCCTTCATGGCCTCCAGCTGGATGGCCATGGTGGAGTACTCCATGCACATGATGTGCTTGTAGGTGGACTTCAGCATGTTCTTCAGCATCGCGTCCGGGGAATCCGGGCCGTACAGGGAGGCGACGATGAGGCGGTTACGCATGTGGAAGTACGCCTGCCAATCGATGGCGTCGTCCTTATCGGCCCAGGCCATGTGCCAGATTGCGACGCCCGGCCAGGTGACCGTGGGGAAGCCGGCCTGCTTGGCGCGCAGGGCGTACTCGTTGTCGTCCCACTTGATGAACAGCGGCATCGGAAGGCCGAGCTTCTCCGCGACGACGCGTGGGAAGAGGTTCATCCACCAGCCGTTGTAGTCCACATCGACGCGGCGGTGCAGGGCACGCGACGTCGTCTTGCGAGGGTCCAGCTCTTCTTCCTCAGTGCCGAGGTAGCCCAGCGGGTACTTGGCAAAGTCATGGTCGTACACCGCGTGCTCCGCGGCGCGGAACATGAACACATCCTTATCGACGGCCTCTCCCGTCGTCCGCAGCTGCGACCGGTCCTGCAGGTTCAGCATCTGTCCGCCGACCAGGATGGGGGCCTTCGCGTAGCGGGCGGCCTGCACCGCGCGCAGGATCGAATCCGGCTCGATCGCGATATCGTCGTCCATATAGAGGATGTATGGGGCGTCCGTGGTGCGCAGCGCCTCGTACATGATGCGGCCGTAGCCGCCCGAGCCGCCCAGGTTGCCCTGGCGGAAGATCTGCAGCTTACCCTGCAGGTTCTTCTCCGCCTCCTTGAAGTCCGGCAGGTCCGACGGGTGCTGGTCGCCCTGGTCGGGCATCAGCACATCGGAGATCGATTCGAGCACGAACGGGTCCTCTGCCAGCGCGTGCAGGGCGTTGACGGCGTCGCGAGGCCTATTGAACGTCGGGATACCCACCGCGACCTGCTTCGGCTCCGGGCCGGTGGTCGTGCCGTCCGGCATCGTCTGGGCCTCCGGCTCCTTGTCGGAGAACCAACCCGCGTTGCGGATCGTCGTGTCCGTTTCCGCCGTGACGTCGAACCACAGCCAGCCGCCGTCCTCGAAGTTGCGCAGCGGCAGCACTACCTCCAGCACGCCGTCGCTGGCCTCAGCGTTTTGCACAGCGATGCGCTTACCGTCGTGCTTCGAGCGGTAAATGGAGACAGTCGCCTGCCCCTCAACCTCCATCGCCAGCACAACGTTTTCCAACTGCGACCAGCGCCGCCAATAGGATGCCGGGAACGCATTGAAGTACGTCTCGAAGGAAACTTCCTCCCCGGCGGGGATGGATACGCTCGTCCGGTCCGCCCACGTCAGGCGCTGCTTGTTCTGCTCTGCCTCGATGAGGTACAGCATGCGGACGTCGTGCGGTTCGCCCTTCTTCGGCATCAGCACTCGCTGAAGGACTTCTACTGCAGTCGTGGTTTCCACAGGTCTCACTTTCGGTGCCTAGTTAGAGTTTCGTCCTAAGCGTAGTGCGTTCGCGGGCGCCGGTGCATGTTCGGCGCTCTCATATGTGGGTGCACATGAAAAATCTGGCGGGCACCAACCCCCTTGTCGGTGCCCGCCAGTTCGCGTTCGCTCTGTGTTAGTTGTTAGTTCGATGCGCGGTCGATCGCCTCAAGGATCGTGCGCGTATCGTACGTGAGCAAGTATTTGAGGAACTTCATGACACTCTCCCTTCGGTTTTCATTTACTTTGTTGCCCGTTTGTTAACTTGCTGTTTACTTTAAAGAATTAGTGGGTGAAAGTCAAGCATTTATTTTCACCCACTATCTCGCTTTTCCGTTTACGCAGTTCAGAGCGACTTTTCGACGCCCCCACCGTTACCCCTGTGACTGGTGTGAAACTGTGCTAGGTTGCAACCATGAACCGCAAAGCCCTCGGAGCCCTCGCAGCCTACTGCTGCGTCGTCATTGCGTTAACAATGTGTAAAGCGTTCTTCCGCATCGGCTACCTCTGGGACCCAGCCAACCAACGCCGCCGCGGACTCTCGCTACAGCCCCTCGCCGAGCTTCACGACGCCCAATCCTGGTTCGCGCCCCTCTTCGGCTACGGCGGCAACATCGCCTTCTTCATCCCCATCGGCGTGCTCGCATACGTTGCCTTCCGCGACGCCCGCTGGGCCGTGCTGTTCGGGTTCGGGCTGAGCCTGGCCGTCGAAACGGGACAATACATCTTCTCGCTCGGCTACTCAGATATCGACGACCTCCTCATGAACACCGTGGGCACCCTGGTGGGCGTCGGCATCGCGCGCGCATGCGGCCCGCGCCTGCACACCTTCTGGATCGTGCTCGGCTACGTCGTACCACTCTGCTTCCTCGGCCTCGTGTTCGTCGGCGAGCGCCTCGGCGACCCCTCCAAGGTCACCGAAGTCTACTGACATGCACTAGCCTTGCAACCTATGGATTTCTTAATTGGCGGGGCAGGAATTTTGCTCTCCGCATTCGCGGCCATGTTCATCTCAGGCTCGACAGGCGCCATCATCGCGGCCGCCAGCGCGATCGTGGGCGTGGTGTTCCTTATTAAAGGTGCGCAGCGCTAGCGCCGCCGCACCAGCTGGACCGCGCTCAACAACACCACCAGGCCGATGGGAATGAGGAACATAAAGAGGTTGATGATCGGCAGGGACATCTCCGCCCGATACTCTTCCCACCGCGCCACCGCCATCGACCCCCACCCGACCACCAGGCACACCGCGGCTACCCACGCCGTCACAACTGCCCTTCTGTAGCCGCGCCCCCACGCAGCTTGCGTGAACCAGACCGCGCCGCCCAGCGCAAGCAGCGCCGTCGATGCCTCCACGATGCCGCACACCATGGTCATAGTCATGAATTCCACGGAGCTACCGAGCAGGATCTGCGTACCGATCGCCAGCGCGAGGCACACAACCATCGCCGTCGCGTAGGTCCGGAGAATGCTTCGAGGTTCCATGTGCACATGGTACAGAGGTTTCCCCTCCTATCCTTTTGAAAAAGTTCCCCGCCCAACTTTTTCAGTGACCACCACCCGCGGAACAGCACGTCAATCCCTCCGCTACGGACCCAACGCCCCAATCGGCGCAACAATCACACCGTCCGCACGCCTGTGGACCGGACCCCCTGAGGTCACGATGAGCAAAACTGTTTCCTGTTCAAGCTGATCCGCAAACCGTTTAAGCGTATCTGCGGCGTGGTCAAGAATCTCTGGCGTATAGCCAAGCTTCACTTCGACGAGTAAATCAACATCGTCAAAGCTGACTACAGCATCCACTTCGAGCTTTGTATTCAGCCTTGCGTGGTACACCGTCTTGCCAGTCAAAGCGCGTAATTCGTGCACAACGAGCGACTCAAACAGTTGCCCAAAATAGCGGGCATCCTGCATCAGATGATGTGGGCCTCGCTCAAGGACAGCCATGGCGAACGAAGGGTCAGCGAGGTGACGCTTGGGAGACTTTCGCAACGTTGCTTTTGTCCTCAGGTGAGTCGACCAGGCTGGTTGATCCACGGAGACGAAAATCCGAGAAAGCGCGTCAAGGTAGTCACGCGCCGTATCGCGACTCACTTCGACGTCGGTTGCAATCGTCTGTAGGCCAAGCTCTGTCCCCACGGCTCTTGCAATAGAGCGCAAAACTCTACGAACCCGTTCCGAGTCGCGAGTCACATCCCCAACCGTGTGAATGTCTACGTCCGCGACTGTTTGCATGTAGTCGCGGACGTTTTGAATGGCATCTTCCAAAGAAAGATCCATATTGTAGGGCAGGCCACCACGACACATCCGATTCGCTAAATCCGCAAATTCGAGCGGCGGAGTTGCAAAAGCAGGAGACTTACCAGCAACGACATCCCGCAAAGATACCGAGCCATCCGATTCGCCGGATTCAAATAGCGTCATGGTCGACATCGTCAATCGCGCAAATCTACCTGCCCCGGAGTGGCGAGTCGCGTTCACCCCAGGCGCTGTCGAGCCTGTGAAAATGAACTGCCCTTTCGCTTTGCGCCGATCAATTTCGTGTCGCGCAAAATCCCACAGGCGAGGATGCAGTTGCCACTCGTCGACAAGGCGAGGTGCCTCCCCATCGAGCAGCAACCGTGGATCGGTAGCCATCGCCAATGGGACGCTGGGATCGGTTTCAACATTCAAAATGCTTCCCGCTTGTCGGCTTGCCGTCTCTGTTTTCCCGCAGCCTTTTGGTCCCTGGATGAGCACCCCACCTTGCCGCCGAAGCGCTGCCTCTAATTGAGCGTCCGCAATGCGGGCAATATACGAATCCACCATGAGGATAAATCATAGCCATGAACTGCCTATTCCGCACTTTGAAATGGTTTCACTCGTCATTTTGAAATACTTTTACTCGGCAGTTTAGAATGGTTTTACTCGCCACTTTGAAATCCACTCCTACCAAAACCGAAAATCTGCTACAGCCTTGCCCCTGGCCTGGAATACGAGACACGTTGTGCGGTCCCGCTGCCGGGATAGCCGCGCGTAAATCCGCTAACGCCACCGAAGCCATTCCTATCCGCTCGACTGAGAGAGGCTTCATGGCTACGTCTCCACCCTAGGCAGCTCAGGCTGCAGAAAATCGGCCGCTGTCCATTATGTTTGCGGCGGCGCTCGCTGCGTTTATCGCTACGTTTAATGAAACGTTCCTCAACGTCGGCTTCACCAACATCATGGCCGACTTCAACATTGGCGTCTCGACTGTCCAGTGGCTCGCCACGGCATACATGCTGGGCGCGGCCGTCATGACGCCCACCACGGGCTTCGTCTCCGACGGCGACGTGCTCGACGTCATCGGCGACTCCGTCCCGGCGCTCACCACACCGTATGCGCTGCTCGCGCACAACGACTCGACGGAGTTCGGTACCGACGTCGCCGTAGTCCTCGACCGGCCAATCGTCTCCATCGCGACCAAGTCCGTCATCACGGTCAACGTCAACAACGACCTCGGGCACATCTCCTCCATCCTCGCCGATAAACACCTAAAGAAGGCGCTGGTTGTGGCGGATGACGACACCGTCGTGGGCACCATCAACCGCTCCGACATCAACCGCTACCTCGTATCGACGTTCGTCGACCCGGTCCCGAGCGCCTAGACAAGGATTGCCCATTAGGCAAGGCATACCTTAGAGTGGTCACGTTAGGTCAGGGAGACCTAACGCGAAATTCTTTAACCACCTACGAAAGGTGCAACCTTGACACTCTTTACCCCTCGCGCCCTGAAGGGGATCGCAGCCACGTTCACTGCGGCGCTCATGCTTGCCAGCTGCTCCACCGGATCAAGCGATTCGACAACCGCTCCCGAAACCTCCAATGCCAACGGGTCAGAGGAGCGCATTGTGACAATGGGTCTCGGCGACGTCGATACGGTCCTTGCGCTCGGTGAACAACCGGTCGGTTACGCCACCTGGCAACAGGAAGGTTCGGGAGACCCTTCCGGACTTGGACCATGGGCCAAGGACAAACTCACAGTCGACCCAAACCCGATCCGGGATACGACCACCGAGTTAAGCACCGACACTGCCGAAAGAGTTGCCTCGCTCAACCCGACAAAGATCATTGCGGTGAACAGTGGTCTCGAAGCTGACAAGAAGGCGCTGCTCGAGCAAATTGCGCCAACTACCTTCCACTCGGATGCATACCAAGATTGGCAAGTGCCGTGGGATGAGCAGATTAAGGAAATCTCCAAGGCGTTGAATAAGGAAGCCGAAGGCGAAAAACTCATCGCCGATTCCGAGCAGGCTTTCCAAGATTTCCGCGAAGCTCACCCTGAGTTGCAAGGCAAAACAGCGGTAATCGGCATGCCTTACGACGGAAAGTTTGGCGTATACACCTCGGGCGACGGCCGCGGCTCCTTCATTGAAAAGCTTGGTTTCAAGATCCCAGAGAAGTTCAACGGCGATGGCTCCAGCTTCTTCCTCGACTGGTCGCCTGAAAACTACGTCGACTTCAACGACGTGGACTACCTCTTCGTGCTGGACTATTACGGCGCAATCGATGCGCTGAAGAACGACGAGAATTTCATGGACCTTGATGTCAACAAGCGTGGCGGGGTCTACTGGCTAGACACCGATACCGCCAATGCAATGAGCATGCCGAACCCCCTCACCATCCCGTACGCAATCGAGCAAATCAAAAAGTCGCTCTAGAACACCAGGCGGAAGTGGTGCTTACCGGGGGACAACCAGTGGGCCCCCATTTACCGGGTCGGTTGCCACGACAGCAGGCAGATCAAAAACGCTGTTCAGCAAAGTCTCCGTGACCACCTCGGCAGGCGCACCGACCGCACGAACCTCGCCACGCTGCATCACGATAAGTTGATCCGAGTAGCGTGCTGCGAGGTTCAAATCATGCAACACCATGAGCACGGTTCGCCCCTCTTGATCAGCGAGTCGACGTACGAGCGACAAGACCTCGACGGAGTGAGACAGGTCGAGGTATGTCGTCGGCTCGTCCAAAAACACGAGCGGAGTGTCCTGCGCCAAGACCATCGCGATCCAGGCACGCTGGCGCTGTCCGCCAGAAAGCCGTTCGAGTGGACGATCTGCAAACTCTGCAATATTGGTCAGTTCCATCACCGCATCAACCGCACGCGCATCCTCAGCAGAAGCCTGTCGTAGCCAAGACTGATGCGGGTGGCGTCCGCGGCTGACCAAGTCACGAACCGTCAGTCCCTCGGGGGCGACAGGCGTCTGTGGCAATACTGCTAGCTGACGCGCAATCTCTCGGCGCTTCATTTTCGACGTGTCTACGCCGTTCAGCATTACCGTGCCGCCATCGCGCGCAATAAGCCCTGCTGTAGCTCGCAACAGCGTTGACTTGCCGCAACCGTTGGGGCCGATGATTGTGGTGACACCGCCTTGGGGCACGTCGAGATCAATGCCGTCAACGATGACGGAAGCCCCATAACTCACCTTGAGATTTCGAACCTGAAGCATCATACGGACACCTTTCGTGTTGCGCGTAGCAGTGTGTAGAGCAGTGCTGCGCCACCAATCGCAGTTGTAGCTATGCCCACCGGCAAGTTCCCCGGCACCAGGGTGCGCACTGCTAAGTCTGCGCCAGACACAATCGCCGCGCCAGCGAGCATCGCTGTTCCTAAAGGTGGCGTTGCTGCTTGTGTGATCTTGCGTCCAATCTGTGGCGCAACAAACGCCACAAAAGCTATCGGACCAGACGCCGCGACGGCCACCGATGCCAGCACTACAGCCATGAGCATGAGGATGAGTTGCATATGCCGGGGCTCCACCCCGAGGCCAGCAGCCGTATCCTCCCCGAGCGAGAGCGCCTGCAGATTGAAGGCTGCCCACCGCAAGAACGGAACGACGACTGCCAGCGCAATAAGTACGGCGAGTGCATCGCGCCAGCTAGCAGAACCCACCGAGCCGGTCACCCACGCCTGCGCCTTGCCCACGTCACGATAGTCGGCGCGAACGAGCAGGAACGAGGTATATGCCATCGCCAGTGCATTGATAATGATCCCGGCGAAGACAAGCTGGAAAGACCCGAGACCCGCGCCACGGCTCAGCCACCAGATTGCCGCAGACACTGCTAATCCACCGAGGAACGCACTGAGCGGGACCCCCAGAAGATGCAGCAGCATTCCGGAGCTTCCACCAGCAAGTAACGCAGTCAATGCGAAAGCGGAGGCACCCGAAGTGACGCCCAAGATGTCTGGGCTCGCCAATGGATTCCTCGTGATGGTCTGGAAGATCGCCCCCGCAAAACCAAGCGCAGCTCCTACTCCCAAAGCAGTTACCACCCGCGGCAGACGCCACTGAACAATCACCGTACGAGCCAATTCTGTGGATTGGCCCATGAGCGCAGAAGCGACATCCCGCACCGTAAGCCCGAAGTCCCCGACTATAACGCCGCCAAGGGCCGCGGCGAAAGCCAACACCGCAAGGACACCATTCGTCACGAAAACCCGCATCACAGTTTCGCCCCTTTGCGCAAGAGGTACAGGGCAAATGGGGCACCAACGAAGGCGAGCGTGATGCCCACCTGCAATTCGCCGGGCCTGGCGATGACGCGGCCGATAACGTCGGCAAGCAAAAGCAACGTGGCCCCAGCCAACGCGGAACACGGTAGTACCCAGCGGTAATCGGGCCCCGTGAAGGCGCGCACAAGGTGTGGAACAACCAGACCGACGAACCCGATTGGGCCCGCCCCAGCCACCGCGGCACCCGTGAGCAATGCAACCAGGACGATGCCCACGGCCCGCGAGAGGGGGACGCTCACGCCAAGTGCGCTTGCCACATCGTCTCCCAAGTTCAGGAGGTTCACCCTGTTTGCCATGGCGAAGGCCCCCACTAGTCCGAGGAGAATCACCGGGGCAAGCACCGCGACCACCTGCATGTCGCGCCCAGCGATAGCGCCCGCCGTCCAAAACCGCATCTCGTTGAGGCTTTGTGTATTGGTCAGCACGATGCCGCTGGTGAGCGCACTACAAACCGCGCCCAGCGCAGAACCACCGAGCACAACCATGATCGGGCTCGATCCCAGGCTCCTCATACTGAGTGTGAACACGAGCGCCACCGCAAGTATTGCGCCGAGGAATCCCACCCCAACAGTGCCCAACACCGTCATTGAGCCATGAAAGGAAATGGCTGCAGCCACCGCAAGCGCCGCACCAGGGCCTACACCCAGCAAGTTTGTGTCCGCGAGCGGGTTTCGAGTGTGCCCCTGCAGCAACGCCCCCGCTGTGCCCAACGCTGCCCCCACCAACAGGCCGAGCAGGGTGCGCGGAACCCGAAGCTGTGCAATGATCTTCGCCTCGTCGCTGGAGGCCTCAAGCCTCTCGGCTCCTCCCGAGAATGCCAACACAATTCCGTCGCGAACCGCGCCCAACGTCGCCCCGAAACCCATTTCACGCGCCCCGAACAGAAGAGACACTAATGCCGCGCACACGGTGGAAGCCGCAAGGAAAGCGACAAGCCCTACACGTTTATCCACTTTGTAACCCCGTTATCGCCAATACCCCATAAACGACACGTGGTGGCGAGGCACACCCGCCTCTTTCACCAGGAGCCGCCGCATCGCCGTCACAGCCGTGTTCTTCCCTGCGATCCAGTAATAGGTGTGCCCTGCAGTATCCGACGTGGGACCTATCAATTCTCCACTGCTGGAATACGTGGGTGTCTCCCAGACTTCATCGAGCTGGGCTTCATCCACAAGACCAGGTTCTCCATTTTCCAACGAAGCGGAGGCACAACGGGATCCAACTTCCTGTTTCAGCTGCGCAAGAAGCAAGCCTCCATAGTCGAAGTCCCCCTCTGCACGAAAATGCCACCGGACATCAACCTGTGAAGGGAAGTCGATGGGCAGGTGATTGCCGGCGGGCACCTCGATATCAACCGAACCAGCGAGCCCCTCGGGCCAATCCTCCAGGATACGAGCCATTGCAGGCAACGCGGTTTCATCGCCGTAAAGACGGGCAATCCCAGCAGATCCGGGGTTAAATTCAATACCAACACCGGAATCATCGTCGCGGGTTGGTCCAATAATCAGCAGCTGCTGTCCAGGGTGAGCGTCTTGTGCCCACGCCGAGGCGGGACCGGGACTATCGCTGTGCAAAACAAAATCCACATCCACTTCGTCAGGGCTGTCAGCACTTCGCCGGAACTCCCGAATGGAATAGGTACGCAGGTGTCCGCGCGTGTGCTCCGGCATCGCACGCCATGTGTCCCACCACCCCTCTTCGGGAAGCTCGAACAGACCGCTGGCAGGCGGGATCAGCAGCTTGATACGCAAATCTCTGATCGGAACGGCGGGCCCCATGGCGTCGATCCCGGTGAACGTCACCCGCTGGAAACTCGGCGCAATACGTTCACTCCGGACGACGGTTGCAAGAAAAGACCTAAAACTCACCCCGTAAATTATATAGGCTTGCCTAACCTATAGAAAGTGTGAAGCGCGCAGTCCCCTAGCGCCCGCGTAGCTGGAGTCGGCTAGCCACCTTCAAAGCAGGTGACAGCAGGGGCATCATCAACCGCTACCTCGTATCGACGTTCGTCGACCCGGCGAAGTAAAAGGCGGATACATTCTCTTTAGCGATGGGTAGGACGCACTGATCGGAACCAGTTTGGTGCTTGTCCGACGCAAGCGGCCCTGAGCTTCCCTGTCACCAGGAGTGAGCGCGCTCGTTGTTCATATCGTCGTCGGCACCCATCCATTAAGCTCTGACACAGTGATTTCGACCCGCCATTTCGTCTGAAGGGAATAACATGCGCAGGCCTTACTACAGGACATCACGCGGACGCGTCATTGCAGGGGTCTGTGCAGGGCTCGCAGAACGCTACGGTCGCAGCCCAGACACAATCCGTTGGTGGTATGCAGTAGCGCAACTATTTAGCTTGCCCGCCATTGCCACCTATATCCTCCAGTGGTTGTTGTATCCGCTCGACGATAACCCTGAGCCGCCGGAAACTGAGCAACCTGCAAGCTGACCAGCCAAGAGACGAGGTGGCGTGCCAGGTACCGCGCCCCACCGAATCTATCGGCAACGTCCTACACGTACAGGTGCAGTCCCGTACATTTATGGCATACCTATTAGTAGCTACATGCCGCTAGGTGTTTCCACATGTTTCATTTCCTTCCGTTACTAGCCATCCTTCTCGATTACTTCCTCGAAGTTCCGGATGCAGCATCGGAGCCAGAGTCACCGTTAGCGAGCATCATCAGCGTCTTTGGACCGTATTCGGCGTTGGTGTTTGGAATAGCCGCGCTGCTTTTGCGACCGCTACCCCGGAAGTTTTCGATTATCGCCAGCGCAGCCGGCCTGCTGGGCCTCATCGCAATCATTGTGCCCATGGTCCTGGCCCCCAGCCCAGAATCGTTTATACACGTTTGGATTCCGCTTCCGGCAGGGTTACTGCTCGCAGGAATCTACGTCCTCATCATTTCCCACATAGAGCAGGCCAATCCCGTGTTAGTACTTCATCAAGACACGAGCAGGCTATCGATGCCCGGCGCGATCACGGCCGCTTTTCTCATTCTTACTGCGGGGCGGCTACTCACTGCCCATGCGTGGCCGTCCCCGGAGGCAATCTTGGTAGGCACCGTCTGCACCCTGGCCACGCTCGCGTTTTATGAGATGAATTGGAAGTACCTGGTTGGCGCTGTGGTCATTATTCAAGCTGCGCAAATGTTTTATTCCGTACTCCCGGTCGAGGCATACATGCTCCACGAGGTGCAGCTTGCCGTCAAGGTTGCTTGCATTCTCGAGATTATCCGCGCAGGCACCCGCGAACATCTACTGAAGCAAGCATCGCGCAGCGAATCCCCGCGCAGCTGCTGAGGAAAAACGTGTAAGCGTGGCTTGTGCCTTCCGGCGGATCTGCACCGATCAGATCGATAGCACTACCCGCTCATAGTCTTCTACCAGCACGTTCGGCACTTTGAAATGGTTTCACTCGTCATTTTGGAGGTCCATCCCCACCGACAGCACAAAGCCCTCAACCGAGCGCCCATGCCACTTCGCCCTGACAGATGCTCTAGACACTGCCATCATGCCCAGGCTGGCAATTGTTCACCCATTCGGTACAGATGGTGAGGCAATCATTGGGAGCAGGTGCGCTTTCCACCTATCCTTTGATGTTGCTTCAAATAGCAAAGGATAGATGTCTAAGTTTATAGGTTGGGTACGACATCACAACTTTGCATGCTAACTTATGACGTATGGTGTGGCCGAGTGTGACTTATGAGACTTTGCCGTGGCAGGCTGCAACCGAGAATATATCGCGTCGGGCGCAGCTACGTACGCCGCGAAAATACGAGAGCGCCATAGTCCCGCGCATCGCTAACGAGGAATTGCAGCTACGCCCTGAAACGCTTGCAGCCGCGGATCGAGCAACCATCGCGGTGACGCGTTTCGACGCCACACACGCCACAGACCTCATTCCTTTTATCCCACTTTTGCTGCGCGGTGAAGCCGTCGCATCGAGTAGAATTGAACAACTTACCTCCTCGTCTCGCAAGATATTTGAAGCGGAACTTTCTGGTTCGGGGTCGGCCAATGCAAAGCTGATCGTGGCGAATGTTCGACAGATGCAACGGGTGATTGCAGTTGATACAGCAACAACTGAAACGTTGTTGGCGATGCACAGTGTGCTTCTGCAGGACGCTGCACCGAGAATCGCAGGTCGACTGCGCGAGCAGCCGGTGTGGATCGGTGGACCGGACAACCACCACCCGGGCGGTGCATTGTTCGTTCCGCCGCACCACGATCATGTACCGGAGCTGTTGGCGGATCTGGAGAGGTTCATGTCGCGCCGCGACATCCCAGCGTTGGCGCAGGCCGCGATTACACACGCTCAGTTGGAAACCATCCACCCCTTCGCGGACGGAAACGGGAGGACAGGGAGAGCCCTCGTTCATGTGTTGCTGAAAACCCACGGCATCAGTGTCAATGGGTCGGTGCCAATCTCTGCAGGTTTGCTGTCCCATATTGATGACTACTTTGCTGCACTGGACGCATACCGGCAAGGTGACGCCGACCAAATCGTCAACCTTTTCGCAGCAAGTGCGCTCGAAGCCGTCGAGTACGGCACGTGGATCGCAGATGAACTGAATACGCTGCTGGATGAGTGGAAGCAACAGTTGACCGCACGCTCCGATGCCCTTGTATGGAGAGTGCTCCCGTTGTTGTTGCAGCGGCCGGTAATCACCACGCGGATTGTGGTAGAGGAATTAGGAGCGACGCAGACCTCAGCAGGAAATGCGCTCGAAGCACTCGCGCAGGCCGGCATCGTTACCGGAGCACAGCTGGACAGACGCACCCGCGCCTGGCGAGCCCCCGACGTGTTGGATTTGCTCAATGAGTTCGCCGAGCAGAGGCGACGCACTTGAGGCGCAGAGCCCAGCGCCGCGATGCCTTCGGCAAGAATCACTTGGTTGACTTTGATGGCAACGGCGACGCTGGCATGCATCACACTGATCGTGGCAGGACCTGTGCCGAATATTCTGTGGGCCGCGCTGGTGGGCGCAGCCGCTGGCTGCCTGGTACGCATCACCGATAGGAAGAAGCCGTAGCGTAGGGCCAAGAGCTGCGCGCACCAAATCCCCGAATTTCCCTTAGTGTCAGGATGGTTGTGAACGTCAATCCATAGGAGGTTTTGTTCATGACCGACCCACAGTTGCCTGAGTTGGTGCCGTCAGCGTTGACGTCACCACCGACCGTTGCAACCCCGGTAAGGACCCACGGGGGCAAGACTAAAACATCACGCGAGGAAGTCAAAGAGATCCTAGCAATGCCACCGCGTGTGCTGGCAGCGGGGCAAGTACTCGATGAAGACACGTTGGCCTCACTTCAAGCAGTAGCAGTCGTGTTCTCCCCGTACCGCACTACTGGCTCTGGCAGGTGGTTTCATCCAGCACAGCAGCGACAAATGATCACGATTTATAACCGGTTGCCGTACGGCACGAAAGGCCCATGGTGCACCCGACAGGCAATCCAGTCTTGCGATATCAAGCGCTGGGCCCGCGCATTACAGTTATCAAAGTCCACCACTGATGGTTTAGATGGTATTCAACGAGCCAAACGCAGCGTTGATGAAGCATATCGGGGAAGGTATTCACCTGACTACATCCGTGAGATGGCCATTGAATATCAGCTGGTGCCGTATGGCCAGAAAGAAGCGTGGTTGATTGAACATGGACTTGCTGACCACACCGTGCGACGCTGGACAGCAATGGTTGCCGATGGTGATCTCACCACGCGTACTACACCAAGGAGGATTGGAACATTGACGATGGATGAGTGCGTTGAAATCCAGCAGTTACGCAAGGAAGTCTCCGCGTTGATGCAGCAAAAGCGCAAGCTCGAACTCGATGCGAAGCGTCGGGAGGAAGCTATGCAGCGTGCCCTGGATAAGGCAACAGAAAGAGCAGAGCGGGCTGAACTAGCCACTGATGTGTTGGGAAAAGCTTTAGCGACCATGCCAGGGCAACATGGCGTGGACTCAAACGTGGCGGAAGAGTCCTCACTCAAGACCAACAACGCCTCTACGACCAAGGACAACACGCAGAAGAAACACTGATTGACCAGTTAGTTGACTGTGGCTATTCGAAAACTCACGCAATGCGCATCATCGGAGTCTCACGCAGCCGCGTGTTCTATCAAACGAAGCCACGCCCACGTGTTGCCGATCCAATTGCCTACGACAAACGACGGATCAACCGACTGTCCGATACCACTGTCGAGCGCATCTTGGAATTGCTAGACGCCAATCCACATTCCGGGGTGGACCAGGTGTTTTACGCCGCGTTAAACAACGGGATTTACCTGGCAAGCCTGCGCAGTTTCTACCGAGTTGCCAAAAAACATGGACGATTGCTCTACCAACGACACAACACCAAAGCCAAGCAAGCTCAACGCAAACGAAACGCCTCCCCGCCACATGTACGCGCCACAGCACCAGGCCAGGTACTGTGCTGGGACATTACCTTCTTGCCTGGCCAATACGTCGGACAAAACTTCGCATGCCACACGGTCATTGACCTGTACTCCCGCGCAATCGTTGGCTGCGTCGTAGCAGAACGCGAAAACAGCCACGTAGCAGCAGCAATGTTTGACGACATCCTGACTCGTTTTCCCCACGTGAAAACCGTGCACTCTGATAACGGCAGTGCGATGACAAGCAAACGCCTCGGCAAACTCTTCGCCAAACACGGTGTGGCCCGCTCATTTAACCGGCCTCACACCAGCAACGACAATCCGCATACCGAGTCGGTATTCCACACGATGAAAGGCAGGACCTACTACCCGAAAACGTTTGCCACACTCGGCCACGCCAAAAACTGGCTCAACGAATGGGTGCCGGTCTATAACGCCACTCCCCACAGTGGAATCAACTACTACCCACCACAAGCAATCCTCGACGGCACCTGGGACAAACTGCAACACCAACGCGAGGAGGGGATGCGAAACGCGCTACGCGAAGGCATCATCACTCAACTTCCGAACACCGCAGCTGGCACAGGCATTCCGGCAGAAGTCAGCATCATCCGCACCACTACCCAAACCGCCCCGCCCCCACAACCCATCACGATCTAACACCCAACCATGTTCACAACCACTTGACATAAAGCGTTTCGGTTGGGCGCCGAGACGTTTCCCCAGGTCGCGCGAAGTCGACGCGGGAATTTGGTGCGCGTACAAGAGAAAGAGTGCCAATAGGCACAACCCGAATTACCCTAGACATTCAAACTAGCAGGTAAGAAATGTTCTAGATATAAACGGGTGCGTCCTTTGGCACTCACCCCTCAAGACCCCGCCGAAACCCCAAGCGAACCCCTAGTGCCCGCGCTTCTGGTCCAGCGGCTCGCCGTCCTCGAAGTGGGGGCGCAGGTGGTTGTCGAACAGGGACAGGGCAGCGCCGATGGCCATGTGCATGTCCAGGTACTGGTAGGTGCCCAGGCGGCCGCCGAACAGGACGCCGTTCTTGCGGGATTCCTCGGCGGCGAGTTCGCGGTATTTCAGCAGCTTGGCGCGGTCTTCGGGGGTGTTGATTGGGTAGTACACCTCGTCGTCGTCCGTGGCGAAGCGGGAGTACTCCTTCACGATCACCGTCTTGTCCGTTGGGTATTCGGAGCGCTCCGGGTGGAAGTGGCGGAACTCGTGGATGCGGGTGTAGGGGACGTCAGCGTCGTTGTAGTTCATCACCGAGGTGCCCTGGAAGTCGCCTGTGTCCAGTACTTCCTGTTCGAAGTCGAGGGTGCGCCAACCGAGGTGGCCTTCGGCGTAGTCGAAGTAGCGATCGAGCGGCCCGGTGTAGACCACTGGGATGCCGGTGAACTCGTCGCGGATGTCGAACCAGTCGGTGTCGAGGCGGACGTCGATAAGTTCGTGATCGGCCATGTTCTCGAGCCAGGCGGCGTAGCCGTCGACGGGCAGGCCTTCGTACTTGTCGTTGAAGTAGCGGTTGTTGAAGGTGTAGCGAACTGGCAGGCGGGAGATGATTTCCGGCGGTAGTTCGGTGGGATCGGTCTGCCACTGCTTGGCGGTGTAGTGCTTCACAAATGCCTCGTACAGCGGCTTGCCGATCAGCGCAATGCCACGCTCTTCGAGGTTCGTAGCCTCGGCGGGGTCGCGACCCTCGCGCTGTTCTTCGATCAGCTTGCGGGCCTCGTCCGGCGAGTAGTACTTACCGAAGAACTGGTTGATCAGGCCCAGACCCATTGGGAACTGGTAGGCGGTGCCGTCGTGCATCGCGAAGACGCGGTGCTGGTAGTCGGTAAAGGAGGTGAAGCGATTGACGTACTCCCACACGCGCTCGTTGGAGGTGTGGAAGAGGTGCGCACCGTACTTGTGCACCTCAATGCCGGTTTCCGGCTCCTTTTCGGAGTAGGCGTTGCCGCCGATGTGGTTGCGCTTCTCCACCACGAGCACCCGCTTACCCAGCTCGCTGGCGGCTTGCTCTGCCACGGTGAGGCCGAAGAATCCGGATCCAACAACAATGAGGTCGTAAGTCATACGGCCATTTTGTCACATTTCTTTTCGACGCCCCTCCGCACGACACGCCAAGCCTCAAGATTCACTTGAGACTTTAACTTGCACTACACTTCACTGGAGTAACCTTTATCCCTATAGCCACAGGAGTTGAATCGTGCAACAACGCAAACGCCTGAACGGGTCCCCCAGCAGGGTGCGCCCTCTCATGGCTGCGGTGATGTCCGTGGCCCTCGTTGTCGCCGGAGCGTTCGGCGGCAACCACATTGTCCAGGTCCAGTCAGCGGCACCGGCGCAGATGGACGTCTATAACGCCAGCGAGTCCTTCGCCAAGGGTGCGAATATCACCGTGGATGACGCAGCGGTGCGCACCCAGGGCGGGGAGACCGAGGAGCGTCGTGTGGTCAAGGAGTTCACCCGCGACCGCGAGTTCACGCTGTTTGGCCTGACGTGGAAGGGCGACCGCGACATCGTCGCCTACGTGCGTGCCCAGCGTGCCGACGGCAGCTGGACGGAGTGGTTCGAGATGGATCCGCTCGATGCAGCACCCGGCACCGACACGTTTGGCACCGAGCCGATCTTCGTGGAGCCGACGAAGCGTGTTCAGGTCTCCACGGGCAACGTCGATCTCCTGGAGAACGGCCGCAAGGACTCCACTGCACCGAATACGGCCACCGACATCCAGGCCGTATTTATCGACGGCGGCACCGGCACCGTCAACGGCAACATCAAACCAGTCGTGGACTCCTACACCTACGGCATGCCGAAGGTGATCACGCGCGCACAGTGGGGTGCGGGCAAGAACAGCAACCCGACGTACACCGCGCCGGTCACGGCCGCGACGGTCCACCACACCGCTGGTTCCAACAACTACACCGAGGCGCAGGCGCCGGGCATCGTCCGCGGCATCTGGAACTACCACACCTACACCCTGGGCTGGGGCGATGTGGGCTACAACGCCATGGTGGATAAGTACGGCAACATCTACGAGGGCCGCTACGGCGGACTCGACCGTGCGGTCCAAGGTGCGCACGTGGGTGGTTTCAACCAGAACACCTGGGGCGTGTCCGTGCTGGGCAACTACCAGACTGCGGTGCCGACGCGTGCGTCGCTGCAGGCGCTGGGCGACATCATCGGTTGGAAGGCTGCTGTCTCCGGGTTCGACCCGATGGGTTCGAGCTACCACTACGCTGACTTCGATTTCAAGGGCAGCAAGTACCGCGCCGGCCAGGGCGGGATGTTCCCGAACATCAACGCGCACCGGGACTTCCACTACAACGAGTGCCCAGGTCAGAACTTGTACAACCAGATGGGCACGGTGCGCACAATCGCGAACACGAAGTACCGCGCGCTGAAGAACTCTTCCGAGTTCACCCCACCGGGTGATTACACGGGTCCAGCCACCGACACCACGGTCGGCGACCTGCTCGACGCACTGGGCTCCGGGAAGAAGGAGTCAGGCACCGTCACGAACCCTGACGGCACCACGACCCAGGTGACCAACTCGGGCTCCTCCGACAACATTTCCCTGTCAGGTATTGCCTCGGGTGACGCGGTGGCGATCGCAGCGGCCGTCGGCACCTTGGCTGGCCTGATCTTCCTGTACGCGAAGGCGAACGACCTGCTGCCGGGAGGCATCCAGAACCTCGCAGGTGTGGAGATCGCTCCGGGGCTGACGCTGCAGCAGATCGCCCCGTACATCGAGCCGATGCTGAAGTTCGCTGGCCAGAACGACCTGGCTGCGGTGTGGAAGCAGTTCGAGCCGACGCTCGGCGCCGTCATCGGTGGCGTCGGCGGCGTGGGCGGCAACGACTTCGGCTTCTTCCAGAACGGCATCGCCGTGCGCAACGCGAAGGGCGAAGCGTTCACGATGTTCACGAAGATCGCGAACGCCTGGCTCCAGCAAGGTCTCGACGCCGGCCCGCTCGGCCTGCCGGTCAACTCCGAGCACCCGATTGGCGACGGCCTCTTCCGCGTCGACTTCCAAGGCGGCGACATCACGTACAACCAGCACACCAACACCATCAACATTGGCGTGCACTAGCAACGGCTAGCGGCTAGGCAAGGTTATAGGAACGGCGTACCGCATCTTCCCACGCGGCGACAAGCACTTCGCGAGTCGCCGCGTTTGCCGTATCTTCCCAGGTTGTGGGCGTGCCGAGGGAGAGTGGGGCGTCGAGAAGCCCGGCGCCCATCCCCGCTGCCGACGCTGCCCCCATGACGGTGGTTTCGATGTTGCCGGGGCGCACGACGCGGGTGCCCAGGATGTCGGCCTGCATCTGCATGAGGAGGTCGTTGGAGGTCATGCCGCCGTCGACGCGCAGCTCGCGCAGTTCGACGCCCATCGCTTCGACGACCTCGCGGGTCTGTAGGCATGTTGCTTCGAGGGCGGCGCGCGCGATGTGGCGGCGGTCCACGAAGCGGGTCAGACCGGTGATGACGCCGCGGGCGTCCGGGCGCCAGCGCGGCGCGAACAGCCCGGAGAACGCAGGCACGATGACGACACCGCCGCTGTCCTGGACCTCGCTGGCGAGTTTCTCGGATTCGGCGGCGGTGCGCAGGATCCCGAGCTGGTCGCGAAGCCACTGGATGAGCGATCCGCCCACCGCGACGGAGCCCTCCAGGGCGTAGACGGCGGGCTGCCCGGCGCACTGGTAGGCAACGGTGCTGAGCATGCCGGTCTCGCTGAAGGTGGGCGTGGTGCCGGTGTTGAGCAGCATGAACAGGCCGGTGCCGTAGGTCATCTTCGCAGCACCCTCTTCGAGGCCGCCTTGGCCGAAGAGCGCCGACTGCTGGTCGCCGAGCACGCCGCAAATGGGCACGTTGGCCAGCGGACCCCGGTTGCGGACCTGGCCGAAGTCGCCGACGGACGGGCGGATCTCCGGCAGGATTTCGGGCGGCACGCCGATGGCTTCGCACAGGTCGGGGTCCCACTGGAGGGTTTCCAGGTCCATCAGGAGGGTGCGGCTGGCGTTCGTGACGTCGGTGACGTGCAGTGCGTTGTCAGGGTCGCGCTGGCCGCCGGTGAGGTTCCAGATCAGCCAGGTATCCATGGTGCCTGCGAGCAGCTCGCCACGGGCAGCACGCTCGCGGGCGCCGTCGACGTGGTCGAGGATCCAGGCCCACTTCGGCCCGGCCGGGTACGAGTTGCGCAGCAGCCCGGTGGTGGCCTGGAACTCGGTGGCGTCGCCGTCGTAGGAGGTGCGGGTGTCCTGCCACACGATGGCGTTGTAGATGGGCATGCCGGTTGCGCGTTCCCAGATGACGGCGGTTTCACGCTGGTTGGTCAGGCCCAAAGTGGCGATGGCGGCTTCGTCGATATCTGCGCTGGCCACGGCGTCGCTCATGGCGCGGCGCGTGTTGCGCCAGATCTCGAGTGGGTCGTGCTCGACCCAGCCTTCGCGCGGCAGGATCTGCCGGTGCTCGAACTGCGCCTGCGCGATCACCTTGCCGCCCGTAGTGGCGACTACGAACCGGGTTGATGTTGTGCCTTGATCAATAGCCGCCAGCAACGTCATGAGTTAAAACCAGTGCTCCAGTACTTGTGCCACGCCGTCTTCATCATTCGATGCGGTCACAATATCAGCGGCGTCCTTCACCGCGTCCGTCGCGTTGCCCATGGCAACGCCCATGCCGGCCCACGCCAGCATCTCAACATCGTTTTGCATGTCGCCGAACGCCACCACCTGAGACGGGTCGATCCCGTATTGGGCCGCCAGGTAGGAAACACCTGCCGCCTTGGTCACGCCGGGGCGCGAGAACTCGAGCAGCCCCTCCTCCATGGAGTAGGTCACGTGCGCGATGTCCTGGTCGATCTCGGGGGCGATCATGTCGAACATCTCTGCTGCCATCAGGTCCGGGCAGCGCACGAGCAGCTTCGCCGCAGGTTCTGCCAGCAGCTCCTCGACGTGGACGACGCCGAAGCGGGCGTCCCAGGCGTCCGGGTTGTACTCCGGCGTGATCAGGAAGCACTCTTCCTCCGGGTCGAGCGCGCTCTGGCTCAGCCGTTCCACCCCGTAGCCCACGGTCACGTCGGCTTCCCCCATCACCTTTTCGACGACCTCCACGGTCTCCTGCATACTCTCCGGGGACAGCGCGAAGGATTTCACCACTTCGTCGTGTTCTGGGTCGTAGATGACGGCGCCGTTGGCGGCCACACAGACCGGCTCGAACGGCAGCTGCTCGAGCACCGGCAGCAGCCAGCGGTGGGGGCGCCCGGTGGCCAGCCCGAACTTGGTTCCGCCGCGCACAGCCCGCGCGACGACCTCCAGCAGACGAGGTGTCACCCGTCCGTAGGAGTTGAGGAATGTGCCATCGATGTCACTGATGATCAGGCTGGGGGCGTTCATGTTATTTCCCTTTCTTTGCCTCGCGTTCTTTTCGGCGAATTTCGGCTGCTTCTTCAAGAGTCGGTGCGCTCCCTCCGAGCGAGGCCGGCATCCATGGCTCGCCGGGCTCGAAGGGTCCGAAGCGCGTTTCGTATTCGGCGCGGGTGGTCTCCAGCATGGCTTCCATCGCTGCCTTGAGCCTACCCGTGGCTTCTTCAACGGTGCCGTCGACAGCAACGGGTTCCCCGTAGCGGATGATGACCGGAATGCCCGAGCGTCCGAGCCGTTTCGGCTGGTCTTTGGTCCACAGGCGCTGGGAGCCCCAGATCACGCAGGGCACGAGCGGCACTCCGGCCTGGCGAGCGATGCGCACGGCGCCCGTCTTAAAGTCCGCAATCTCGAAGGAGCGCGAAATCGTGCCCTCCGGGAAGATGCCGACGATCGCCCCTTCGCGCAGGGCGGCAACGGCGGCGTCGATAGCCCCGGCGCCCGCCGAGCGGTCCACAGGGACGTGCCCCATGTTGCGCAGCAGCCACCGCAGCACCGGAATGCCGAAGACTTCCTTCTTCGCCATGAACCGCACCAGGCGCTCCCCGCGCAGGTACGGGCCAATGCCCGCCAGCATGAAGTCAAGGTAGCCGGTGTGGTTGATCGCCAGCATCGCCCCGCCGTCCAGCGGGACGTGCTCGAGGCCGTGGACCGTCGCCTTCGTCCCGGCGAACCGGAAGTAGCGCTTTGCCGCGCGCACAATCCGCTGGTAGAAGCGGTTCTGCATATCACCGCTGTGCGGCCGCGGGGCGGTATAGCCGTCTGCTACTTCAAACAGTCCATCAATCGTGCGCATTAGGGAACCAGTACGTCCTTCCCAACCCACGGGCGCAGCGCCTCAGGCACCTTCACGGAGCCGTCGGCCTGCTGGTTGTTCTCGAGGATGGCGACGAGCCAGCGCGTCGTCGCGAGCGTGCCGTTCAAGGTGGCGGCGGTCTGGGTCTTGCCGTTCTCGTCGCGGTAGCGGATGGACAGGCGGCGCGCCTGGAACGTGGTGCAGTTCGAGGTCGACGTCAGCTCGCGGTACGTATCTTGCGACGGCACCCACGCCTCGGTGTCGAACTTGCGTGCAGCGGACGAGCCGAGGTCACCAGCGGCGACGTCGATAATGCGGTACGGCACCTCGACTGCGGCGAGCATCTCGCGCTCGAGTCCGAGCAGCTTCTGGTGCATCTCTTCGGCGTCCTCAGGCTTGCAGTACGCGAACATCTCCAGCTTGTCGAACTGGTGGACGCGCAGGATACCGCGGGTGTCCTTGCCATAGGAGCCGGCCTCGCGGCGGAAGCAGCTGGACCAGCCGGCATAGAGCAGCGGGCCGTCCGAGAGGTCAATAATTTCGTCGGTGTGGTAGCCGGCCAGCGCCACCTCAGAGGTGCCAACCAGGTAAAGGTCGTCGCGCTCGAGGTAGTAGATCTCCTCGTCATGCTCGTCAAGGAAACCAGTACCCTGCATGACGTCCGGGCGGACCAGGACCGGCGGGATCATGACCTTGAAGCCGGCCTCGCGGGCTTTCTGCGCGGCGAGCATCATCATGCCCAGCTGCATCCAGGCGCCGTCGCCGACCAGGTAGTAGAAGCGCGCGCCGCCAACCTTGGTGCCACGCTTCATGTCAATAATCCCGAGGTTCTCACCCAGCTCGAGGTGGTCCTTCACCTCAAAGTCGAAGGTCGGGACCTCGCCGACGTGCTCGAGGACCACGAAGTCCTCCTCGCCGCCAGCCGGTGCGCCCTGGATCGGGTTCGGGATCTTGTACTGCAAGTCCTGCACGGCCTGCTCTGCCTCAGCCTGCTTGGCCTCGGCGGCCTTCACCTTAGCCTTGAGTTCGTTCGAGCCCTCGAGCAGCGCCGGGCGCTCCTCCGGGGAAGCCTGGCCAATCTTCTTGCCGAAGGCCTTCTGCTCCGCACGCAGCTCATCTGCTGCCTGGATAGCCTCGCGGCGCTGCTCGTCGGCCGCTAGCAGCTGATCGACGAGGGAGGGATCCTCGCCACGGGCGGTTTGGGACTCTCGGACGTCGTTTGCATTCTCGCGCAGAAATTTCAGATCAATCACGCACACAACTCTACCCGGTTCCGCCCCTCCATACGCCACCTGCGCCGCCGCCCCGCTCTGGTAATAACCAGTGCGCTATGGTGGGGGTATGTCCACGCCCGAGCAGCCCCCCACCGAAATCCAGGAAGGCCCCCTCCCGAAACACGCGCAGCTGCGCATCATCCTCGAAGAGTACTGCCGCAATGAGCTGTCTCCAGGAGACCCGCTGCCCGGCGAACGCGCCCTCGAAGAAACCTATAACGTCTCCCGCATCACGGTGCGTCGCGCGATCGGGGATCTCGTCGCCCAGGGGAAACTCCGCCGAGTCCGGGGCAAGGGCACGTTCGTGGCGCCGAGCCCGCTGGTGAGCAAGCTGCAGCTGGCAAGTTTTTCTGAGGAGATGCAGGCGCAGGGCGTAGTGGCGTCGTCAAGTATTTTGCTGGCGGAGCGCGCGCCAGCGCCTCAAGAAGTCGCTGAGTACTTCGGCACCCCGCCGCACACAGAGCACATCCACCTGCGTCGCCTCCGGCTTGGCGACGCCCAACCCTACGCCGTCGACGACGGCTGGTACAACGGCGAGCTGGTCCCCGACCTGCTGGAACACGACCTGCAGGCGTCGGTGTACGAGGTACTCGATAAGCGTTACAACCTCGGCATCACCAAAGCTGAGCAGACCGTGACCGCCGTGAATGCCGGCGCGACCGTCGCCCCGTTACTCGAGGTGCCGGCGAACCGCGCGCTGCTGCGAATCGTGCGCTATGCGCAAAGCCATGGCACACGTGTGGAATACTGTGCCAGTGTGTACCGGACGGATCGTTATAGTCTGCACACACAGGTACTGCGCAACCTCGAGGGATAGGAAATGCACATGGCTAGCAGGACAACAGCGCTGCGCGGCTTTCTCGTCGCGCTGCTCGCGGGTGCGGTCGGCTTCGGCTCCTACACCTACAACGCCTCACCCGCGCCGCAAGGCGGCACTGATGCATCTGGGGTATCGACGTCCACTCCGAAGCGACAGAGCAAGAACAAGCCAGCGCCGTTCACCACGGCGGACCAAGGCGCCTGCCTGACCTGGGAAGCCGATGCCGAGGGCCACATCACCGCCTTCGAGCAAACCGACTGCGCACTCGAGCACCGCTTTGAAATCTCCGCGCGCGAGGACCTGGCCACCTATCCCACCTCCGAGTTCGGGCCGTCTGCGCCGATGCCGAACCAGACCCGCCAGGCACAGCTGCGCGAGGAGCTGTGCGGAGGCGCAACCCTGCGCTACCTCAACGGCGCCTTCGACCCGAACGGGCGCTACTCCATCGCGCCGATCCTGCCACCCGCGGCCGCGTGGGAAGAGGGTGACCGCACCATGCTGTGCGGCCTGCAGGAAACCGACCGCGACGGCACCCCAATCCTGACCACGGGCCGCGTGTCCGAGCAGGACCAGGCGCGCACCTTTAATCCCGGGGAGTGCGTAGCCATCGACGGCACCTCCAGCCTGAGCAGCGTGGATTGCAACGAGCCACACCAGATGGAGATCACCAGCACGGTGGACCTCGCACCGGTTTTCCCCGACCACACCCCGAGCATCGAGGAGCAGGACAACCACCTTCGCGACGTATGCACCGACGCCGCCCAGAAGTACATGGGCGCGGAGGAAAACCTCTACCAGATCGCGCTGCAGCCGTTCTGGACCACGCAGAAGCCGTCCGCATGGGAGGGTGGCTCGCACAGCGTGAACTGCGCGCTGGTCTTTTCGAATCCGGAGGGGCAGTTCGCTACCCTGACCGGGTCCGCGACCGCCGGGCGCGAAGTGCTCAAGATCGACGGCAACCCGCCACCGGAGCGTCCCGAGCGCCGCCCGCTTCGGGAGGAGCAGCCCCGACCATGATGGAGCCGGTCAGCCAGGACGCCTTCGAGGAGATGATCAACGACGCCCTGGACACCATCCCCGAGGAGTTCGCCCGCCACATGACGAACATGGTGGTGCTGGCCCGCGACTTCAACCCGGACGAACCCATGCTACTCGGACTGTTTGAGGGCATCCCCCTTACTGAGCAGCACTCAAACCACAGCGGGTTCCTGCCGGACGCGGTATTCGTGTACAAGGACGCACTCGAGGCGATGTGCAGCGACGAAGAAGAACTGCGCCACGAAGTAAAGGTGACCGTCCTCCACGAGGTCGGCCACTACTTCGGGCTCGAGGAGCACGAGCTGCACGAACTCGGCTGGGGTTAGCCGAAGCTATCCCTGCTTAGCGCAGCCCGTCCACCCATGCCTGGGCCTCCGCCAGGCGCGGGTTGCCGCTGGGCCACGTGGCCTGCTGCGCGCACGGCCACGACCCCAGATACGTAATCTGCGAGGACCGCAGGTACACAGCCCGCAGCGCCTCCGCCACGGCGGTGTCGTCGATATGCCCCACGATGTCCACGTGGAAGGAGTACGTGTTCGGCTCCTTGCGTGTTGGGCGTGACTCAATACGGGAAAGGTGCACGCCGCGGAACGCGAACTCCTGCAGCGCCGCCACCAGGGTGCCAGGCTCGTTCGGGGTCTGGAACACGATCGACGTCCTATCGTTGCCTGTACGCGGCGTTGGTTTCCCGGACGGACCAACCAGCACAAAGCGCGTCCGCGCCGTGGACAAGTCGGCCACGCCGCGCGCGTGCACCTCGAGCCCGAGCAGCTCCGCCGCGCGCTCCGGGGCCGCGGCCACGTCCGCCTCCCCCTCAGCGACGAGCTGCGCCGCGGCGCCGTTCGATGTCGTCGGGTGGAAGGTCGCGTTCGGGGCGTGGTCGGCCATCCAGCGCTTGACCTGCTGGTAGGCCACGGGGTGGGTGGCGAAGCGGGTGGCGTCGACAAGTGAAGCACCGGGGCGCGTCATGATTGCGAAGGCGATCTCCAGCTCGGTCTCACCGTAAATCTGCACCCCGGGCGCCTCGGTCAGTGCGTCCGTCGTCGCGGTGACCGCGCCGTCAACCGAGTTCTCCACCGCAACCACCGCGTAGTCCGCGCGCCCGGCGCGCACCTCGTTGAGCGCCTCCGCCGGGGAATCCACAGGCACAAGCTGCGGGTCGGGCAGGTCAAAGTTCCAGACGGCCTGCTCCGTGAACGTTCCCGCCGGGCCGAGGTACGCAATCGTTGTCATGGGGCTACTGTAGCCTGCATGCACACTCGGTACCGCGTCGAAGTCCTCCTTGTGCTGGCCGTCACCTTCGGCGCCAGCGGGCTGCGCGCCGCGCTGCGTCTAGTCGACTCGCTGTTGCAGGCGCCCCTCAACGAGCAATCGACGACGCTCTACTCCCAGGCGAGCTCCATCGGCTGGCTCGACGTGGCGCTCCAGGCGGTCTCAGCCCTTTCGCTTATCGGGTGGGGTGGCCTGGCGTGGTACCTGCTGGGCACCGCGTGGGTTGCGCCGAAGTGGCGCGACTGGCTGCGCGGCGCCGGGTTCGCGGCACTTATCGGCATCCCGGGGCTGGCGCTCTACATCGGGGCGGTGCGCTTCGGCTGGTCCAAGGTAGTCATCCCCACCACCGAGGCTGTCCAGATCCCCACTTCCCTCTTGTGGGCGTTCGCCAACGGGTTCGCCGAAGAAGTCGTGGTGGTGATGTACCTCTGCACCCGGCTGCGGCAGATGCGCTGGTCGGTACCCGCCACGATCGCCGCCTCCGCGATCCTGCGCGGCTCCTACCACCTCTACCAGGGGGTTTCCGCGGGCTTCGGCAACCTCGCGATGGGCGCCGTCTTCGCCTACTACTACCACCGCACCGGCAAAGTCTGGCCACTCATCCTCGCACACTTCCTTATCGACGCCGTCGCTTTTCTCGCCTACCCACTCCTGCCGTCTACACTGTTGCCATGAGTACGCCGCATTCCAACGATCCCCGGGATAACCTCGAGGACTTCGTGCTTGGCAGGGACGGCCAACCGCTCGTGGACCGCTACGGACGCCCCATCCGGAAGCGTCGCCCGCAGCGGGAGCAGCAACGGCCCCCTGCCTGGCAGGAACGGCCAGCCATCCGGCCGGAGCGGCGCGAGCCGCAGGAAACACGACAGTACAACCCGCGCGACTACGAACCGCGCGAATACCGGCCGCGCCAGTACCCGGCGCAGCAACGTCCAGCGCAGCACAGGCCGCCGCAGCAGCGCCCGGAGCGCGAGCACGTCCCGATGCAGGTCACGCAGCGGCCACAGCGACCCCCACGGCAGCGCACGCAGCGGCGGAGGGGGCGTCGAAAAGGTGGCTGCGGCCGTCTGCTCGCCGCCCTCCTCGTGGTGCTGCTCGCCCTCACCTTCCTTGTCGACGCCCGACTCTCCCGCGTCGACGCCCTGCCCGCCGAGCGCATCGCGAACACCTCGGGCACGAACTGGCTGCTCGTCGGGTCCGACTCGCGCACGGGCCTGAGCGAGGAGGACGCGGCGCGCCTCGGCACCGGCGGCGACCTGGGCACCACCCGCACCGACACGATCATGCTGCTGCACCTGCCGCTGTTCGGGAAGGCGACGCTGGTGTCCATCCCGCGCGACTCCTATGTGGCCGTGCCCGGCTACGGGCAGGAAAAGATCAACGCGGCGTTCGCCTACGGCGGCCCGCAGCTGCTCATCCAGACCGTTGAGCAGGCATCCGGCCTGCGGGTGGACCGCTACGCGGAAATCGGCATGGGTGGGTTGGCAAACATCGTCGACGCCGTCGGCGGCGTAGAAATCTGCGTGGCGGAGCCCATCCAGGACCCGCTGGCCAACCTGTTCGTCGAGCCCGGCTGCCAAACGATGGACGGCGCGACCGGCCTTGGGTACGTGCGCACCCGCGCCACCGCCCAGGGCGACCTGGACCGCGTCGGGCGCCAGCGCGAGTTCCTCGGCGCCCTGACCAGCCGCATCCTCTCTCCCGGCGTGCTGCTCAACCCCTTCCGGGCGCTGCCACTGCTGTGGACTGCCCCGGCCATGTTCACCGTGGGCAGCAAGGACCACGTATGGAACCTGGCCCGCATCGGGCTGGCGTTCAGCATGGGTCTGAACACGGAAACCATCCCGGTGGGCGGGTTTATGGACGCGGACGTCGGCAACGTGATCCTGTGGGACGAGGTCGCTGCCGAGCAGCTCTTCTCGTCACTCAGGTAGGCCCCCGAATAGCCCCCGTGTAGCCCGGTCGCCCTCTGTTTAGATGGTGACCTGGCGGGACTTGATGTTGTCCAGCTGCTTGCGCTCGTCGGCGCTGAGCTGGGCCTCGTTCGCGTACTCGGCCTCGATGGCCTTGTTCAGCGCCACCAACGCATCCGCGTAGGACGCAGGCTCCACCGCCGGGTCCAGGTCCCACACCGGGACCACAACACCATGGGTGCGGAACGCGCCAGCGAACTTCGTGCCTTCACCCAGGTTGAGCTCACCGCGCGCCGCGATGCGCGCCAGCGCCGAGAGCATCTGGTTCTCGTTATCCTCGGTGCGCACCCAGCGGATGTGCGCCTTGCCGCCGCCCGGGTTGACCCACCACACTGCACCCGGCGCGTCCGACTTGACCTCGACGGACGGGATGACGGCGTCGTTCGCGGCCGCCATCGCCTGCTGGATCTGCGGCGGGATCTGCGCGTCCTCCGGGAACCACCAGGAGAAGTCGTCGTAGGAGGTGACGTCCAAGGCGTCGTCAGCCGGGAAGATGTCCTTCAGGGCCGGCTGCTGGCCGTCGGCCGCGGTGGACTGGAGCTGCTCGCCCTCCTTGGCACTCAGCACCCAGTTCAGGGCGTACGCGAGGTCGCGGCCCGGGTTCTGGGAGTGCGCAGCAACCTGCAGCGCGACCAGGCGCTCGCCGCCCTCGCGCACCATCGCCGCAACGGCGCCTGGCAGCACCGTCACCAGCTGCACCGGGGTGTCCTTCACGGTCACCTGCGCGGTTGCGGACGGCACGAACTCCTGCAGCGCCACCAACTCGGCCTCAGCGGCCAGGCCCTCGTACGGGCGTGGGTCCTTCTGCAGCGCCTCGCGCTCAGCGGCGCGGGCAGCGAGTTTCGCCTGGCGGCGGCTCATTCCCTCTGGGAGATTCTCTTGCTTTCTACGGTTCTTTTTAGCCATAGACACACATCGTACAGGCGCTACAGCAGCCCTGCGTACGTCTGCAGCGCCAGCTGCGGGTGGTCCGTCGCAATCGCAGCGATGCCGTGTTCGGCACACCACCGCATATCCTTCGGGTCGTTGACCGTCCACACGTACGTCGGACACCCATGTTTGCCGATCAGCTCCGGGCGCCGCTGCACATGCGCCAGCCCCGGCCCAATCCCATACGGGCTCGACAGCATCACACTCTTCGGGTTCCACTTCGCCTCACGCACCCTGAACAGGTAATACGTGAGCAGGTTCGGCGTCATCCGCGTGAAATACCGCACCGCCTTATGCGAGAAAGAAATGATCGCGACCTGTTCCGAATCCAGCATGCCCGCGTACGCCAGCGCCCGAAACGTCGCCTCGTCCACCTCGGGGCCGTAGCGCGTCGGGTGCTTCGTCTCAATATAGAGGTGCTTGTCCGGGTAGTCCTGCAGCAGCTCGAGCAGCTCCTCGAGCAGCATCACCTGCTGCGGGCACTCCTTCGTGCCGCAGTTCAGCTCGCGCAGGTCGCAAAAATCCATCGTGGATACGCGCCCCATCCCGTCCGTAGTGCGGTCCACCAATCCGTCATGGAACACCACCAGTCGCCCGTCGCGCGTTAACCGCACGTCACACTCCACGCCGTGGATCGGCAGCTTCAGGCCCGCCTCAAACGCCAGGCGCGTCGACTCCGGGTACATCGCCGAAAAGCCGCGATGCGCCACAATCTTCGGCAACACTAGATCCCACACTCCACGCCGGTCGAGTGGTGCGGGCAGTACCCGTTCGGCACCTTATGCAGGTACTGCTGGTGCTCATCCTCCGCCAAGTAATAATCGACGCCCCATCGCACCTCCGTCGTAATCGGGGCATAGCCGGCGTCGACAAGCTGCTCACCGTAGTGCGCAACCCACCCCTCAATTATCGACGCCTCATCCTCCCCATCCACATAGAACGCCGAGCGGTACTGCGTACCCACATCATTGCCCTGGCGGAAACCCTGCGTCGGGTCGTGCGCCTCAAGGGCAGCGCGCACCAACTCCTTCAACGAGATGCGCTCCGGGTCGTAGACCACCTCGACCAACTCAACGTGGTTCGTCTGCCCACTGCACACCTCCCGGTACGTCGGGTTCGGCGTCGAACCCCCGCCATACCCAACCGACGTCGACTCCACCCCCTCCATCTGCCAAAACATCTTCTCAGCACCCCAAAAACACCCAATGCCCACCAGCAAGCGGCGCTGCCCCTCGCGCCACGGGCCAGTAATCGGCGTGCCCAACACAGCATGCGGGCGTGGCTGCGCCAACACAGGCTCATCACGACCCGGCAACGTGCGATCTTCAGGAACCAGCTTCGGCTCCGGTGCAAACAAGAAACCCATAAAAATTAGCGTACGCCATTGCGGGAATGTGATTCTTGTCTATTATGGGGCACGTCACCAACCCCAAACGAAAGGAACTGACAATGGCTGTTTACGAACTTCCAGAGCTCCCATACGCATACGACGCACTCGAGCCACATATCTCGGCCGAGATTATGGAGCTGCACCACGACAAGCACCACGCGAACTACGTCGCTGGCGCAAACGCCGCACTCGAGGCCCTCGAGGCAGAGCGCAACGGCGACGCCAACCCGGACAAGCTGCGTGCACTGTCCAAGAACCTGGCATTTAACCTGGGTGGCCACACCAACCACTCCATCTTCTGGAAGAACATGGCACCGAACGCAGGCGGCGCACCAACCGGCGCAATCGCTGAGGCAATCGACCGCGACTTCGGTTCCTTCGAGAAGTTCCAGGCACACTTCTCCGGCGTTGCAACCAGCCTGCACGGCTCCGGCTGGGCAGTCCTGGGTTACGACCACATCGCCGGCCGCCTCATCATCGAGCAGCTCACCGACCAGCAGGGCAACATCTCCGTTGACTTCACCCCACTGCTGATGCTCGACATGTGGGAGCACGCCTTCTACCTGCAGTACAAGAACGTCAAGGGCGATTACGTCAAGGCTTGGTGGAACGTTGTCAACTGGGACGACGTCAACGAGCGCTTCGCAGCGGCTTCCAAGTAAGTCGGTATAGACAACGCCATGTAATTCTGTTAGATTAAAGGCGCTCTCGCGAGGAGCGCTTTACATGGCCACCCGCCGTGTTTCATACAGGGGTATGAAACACGGCGGGTTTTATCTGTATTCACGACGAGTCCGTTGAAGGAACCAGGACCCACTAGGAATATTAGGGTAGGCTAACCTGCTACGCAAGAGGGGGTAGGGGACGGGGTTAACCGGGCCAGTTTTGGGCCGCAGTGTTCGCTCCGGTCGACTTGCGCACCAGATTCCACCACGCGCCGAAAATGACCTGGGCTTTTACAAATCTGCCCGGCAAACCAGGAATTTGGTGCAGCAATCTAGAACGCTCCTTGAGGTCCCCGCCACAAAGTGCCAGGATATGGAGCATGAAGAAAGGGAGCCCGGAGTATCGTCGCGCAACGATTGCGATGCTGCTCGCCGGGCTCGGAATCTTTAACGCCCTCTACGCCACCCAGGCGCTACTCCCCACCCTGGCGGAGGCGTTCGACGCTTCCCCGTCCACGACGGCGCTGACGGTGTCGGCGGCGACGGGCGGGTTGGCGCTGTGTGTGGTGCCGGCGTCGATACTTTCGGAGAAGTACGGGCGCGGGCGTGTACTGATCGTGTCGGCGCTGGTGGCAACGGGCATTGGGTTGTTGTTGCCGCTGGCGCAGTCGATGGAACAGCTGGTGCTACTGCGAGCCCTGCAAGGCGTCGCGATTGCAGGCACCCCGGCCGTTGCGATGACCTGGCTCTCCGAGGAGCTCGACGCCAAGGACCTGCCCGGCGCGATGGGCTTGTACATCGCCGGCAACACGATCGGCGGGCTGACGGGCAGGTTGATCCCGACGGGGCTGCTGGCGGTCACGTCGTGGCGGTGGGCGCTCGCAGCCAGTAGCGTGACGGCACTTGCACTGGCGATTGCAACGGCGATCCTGCTTCCTGCGCAGCGGAACTTCACGCCGAAGGCGAAGCTGCGACCGGGCAATGAGTTCCGCGCGATGGTTCGGCACGCGAGGAACCCGCGGATTCTGGCGCTATGTGCGACGGCGTTCATCGGGATGGGCGTGTTCGTCTCCCTGTACAACTACCTGGGGTTCCGCGCGATTGACTACTTTGGCCTGCCGCCGTCGCTGGTGGGGCTGGCGTTTTTGCTGTACCTGTCGGGGACGTGGTCTGCGTCGCGTGCGGGTGCGCTGGTGAGCAAGTACGGTCGCGGGCACGTGGTGATTGGGGGCGCGTCGCTCATGGTGGTGGGCCTGATACTGGCAGCGATACCGAACCTGGTGGCCTTGCTGGCCGGTCTGCTGGTGTTTACGGCGAGCTTCTTCGCGATGCACTCGACGGCCTCTGCGTGGGTGGGCATCATCGCGGAGCGCGACCGGGCGGAGGCGTCCAGCATGTACGTGTTCTGGTACTACATGGGGTCGTCGATGGTGGGGGCGGCGTCGGGCTGGGTGTACGAGCTGCTGCCGTGGGCCGGGTTCACGATGGTGCTGGCCTGCCTCGTTGTGGTGCTGGTGCTGATTACCGCGGCAGTGGCCCGCAACACCAGGCGTTAAAACACCAGACGCTAAACCCCCAAAGCTAGAGCAAAGGGATCCCGGGGGCGTCGGCGTCGAGAAACTCGCGGACGGCACGGGTGGCCCGGCAGTCGTCTTCGTTGTACTGCAGTAGGGTCTGCTTTGCGTCCTCGTCGCCGCGGACGGCGGCGAAGCGGCGGTCGATGGAGGCTTCGCCGTCCATGTCGTCGTCCTCCCAGTGGAAGCCGACGATGGGCCCGAGCACTTTCAGCCCCAGCCCGTCGGTACCGACGAGGTGCTTGCGCACCGCCGCGAACACGTCGACCCATTCGTCGGAGGCAATGAACTCCTGGACTTCCTTGGCGTCGATGCTGGCGAAGCGCTGCGCGGACATGCGCAGCCAGTGGTTTTCGCCGGCGGCGGCGTAGCAGTAGGCGGCGAAGGTCTTGCCTTCCGCGTGGGCTTGGGCACGCTGGTCGAGGAGCCAGCGCCAGAACACACCGAAGTTGGCTTCCTCCGCGTCGCCGCCGACTTCCTCCCACGTCACGAACGGCCGGTAGCGCTCGCCGTCGAAGGTGCCCCACAGGTAGGCGCCTTGGTCCATGTAGGACTCCATGTCGATGTCGATCTCGACGTCGGCGCGGCGAATACCGATCGGCCCCGGTCTCCTGAGCAGGGGGATCCCGGCGCGCCAGGCTTCGGCGATGCGGGAAGGTTCGCCGAGCTGGGCGTCGATAAGCTGTTGGACCGTCGTGATGCCCTGGGCGCGGAAGCGGTCGCCCTTGCCGCCGGGCAGCACCAGCGAGATGTCGTCGCGCGCCTCGAGCTCAGGCAGGCACAGCGGCCAGAACCTGCAGGTGGCGCACTGTTTGTAGCGGGTTGGGTGCTCGGGCGTGGGCTCGGCGAGCGCGAGCAGCAGCGGCGCGACATACTTTTCGACGTCCACTCCGTACGCCAGCGACCTATCCTGCCCAATGACGCCGCCGCGGCCCGCGGAGCGCTCCCCAAGCAGGAGGTGCGCCATGGCCAGCCGGTAGCCGTCGACGGTGTGGTGGCGGTACTTGCCCGCTACCCGCAGTGGCGCCCCCAGCCCAAGGCGCCCAACCGGCACGGCCTGCAGCGTCGAGGTCGGGTGCGTGCGCGCGACTCTGTGGTTCGAGATGATCACTGGCACGTACCCGTCGGCGGTGCGCACCAGGATGTCGACGTCCACCTCGACCGCCACCCCGGCGATGTCCCCATGGAGCGTCGCCCGCGTGATCAGGTGGGTGCCGCGGCGCATCAAGTCGAAGACGCCCTCGGTGGTGGCGTCCGCGGCGTCGGCGCGGGTGAAGAGGCGGCGCCGGCCGTCGCCAAGCGCTGGCTTGGTAGGCAGCTGGGCGAGTACCGCCTCCTGCACCGCGATGCGCTGCGGCATGTGCGCCTCGGCCTCCTCGCGCGACGGGTAGTCCGGGAACTGGCACCTCCGGCGGAACCGGAAGCGGCACCCCACAAGATCCGACGGCCGCATGCGTGTGCCATCCTGCTGCTTCGACGTACTCACAATGGGCAATATTCTACTAGGCGCAGTGGAGAAACAGGTAAGGTTGGTGTCCAAACGAACGCTGAAGCGTAAAGGAGTTAACTCGCATGGGACTGTTCAAATCCATCCGGAAAGCACGCACGAAGGCCAAGGCTGAGATTAAGGCCGCGCAGGCGCACGCCCGCAAGCTTGCCAAGGAGGAGGCGAAGCAGGACTTCCGCACCGCAAAGCTGCTGGACAAGGCCGAGAAGCGCCTGCTGAAGGCAGAGAAGCAGGGCCTGAAGCAGAAGCGCAAGCACGAGGAGCGGCTAGCGAAGGCACATCTGCAGCGCATTGAGGAATCCGGCATTACGAAGAAGAAAGCCAAGCAGTGGCTCGGCGCGACCCGTCTGCTCCTGCCGGTGCTGTTGCCGCTGTTCTACAAGGGCTGGACGTCCTACCAGCAGAAGCAGGTACAACAGCGCGCGCAGAGCGTCGGCCTGTCCTCCCAGGAGGTCTCGCGCTTTTCTGAGCGCGGCGGGCAGCTGAAGTCGCGCGTCGACGCCCTCGAGGGCCAGGTCAAGACCGCCGAGCTGCCGAAGGGCTTCGCCACCGACGCGAAGGTCCGCCTCGCGGAGCTGCAGACCGCGGTGGAAAACGCCGAGCACATGAACCCGGTACAGCAGCGCCTGGCACACAACTCTATTGATGAAGACCTGCAGAAACTGTCCGCGGAAGTGCAGAAGAAACTTAATTAATATTATTGGCCAAAGTATTTGCTAGACTTCCTCCAAACGCGAACACTACTCCCAAGTATCGTTCTTGGGAGTACCGGAGAAAGGACAGCCTTCATGGCCCGGCAAAATATCACCCAGTTTTTCGATGACCTGGACCACACGCCCCTGCACGAGGCGGATGTTCGCGTGATCCGCTTCGGGTTACAGGGGAAGAATTACGTGCTGGACCTCAAGCCGGAGAACGCGGAGCGCTTCCTGGCGCAGCTCAAGCCGTACGTCGAAGCAGCTAGGGAGGCGTGCGACGCGACCGATCGGGCCCTTGACCCCGCCGAGATCCGCCGTTGGGCGCAGACCGAAGGCCTGCCCATTGCCAACCGCGGCAAGATCCCCCTCGGCATCGTGGAAGCGTTCCACGAAGCCCACCCCTACTACTAGAGCACGCCCTGCTCGCGCGCCGACGCCACGGCGGAAGTACGGGAACGCACACCCAACTTGTCGTAAATGTGCACGAGGTGGGACTTCACGGTCGCCTCAGAAAGCATGAGCTCCGTGCCAATCTCCCTATTCGACGACCCCGCCGCCACCAACTGCAGCACCTCCAGCTCACGCGGCGTGAGCGAGGAGCGCGGAGTGCGGTCGCGCGTCTCGAGGCGCTCGCGCACCACCGGGGACATTGTGGCGTCGCCACGCGCGGTGGAGCGCACCGCGGCGACGAGCTCCTCCGGCGGGGCGTCCTTCAGCAGATAGCCGACGGCTCCGGCCTCGATCGCGCCAAGGATGTCGGCGTCGGTGTCGTAGTTGGTCACCATGAGCACCTTCGGCGGGTTCGTCATCGAGGCGATAATCTGCGCCGTTGCCTGCGCGCCCGTGGTCACGCGGGTGCCCTCGACGCCCGCGCCGAAGCGGAGGTCCATCAAAATCACGTCGATGCCACCGGCCTGCGCCATCGCGATCGCGCCCTCAGCTGTGGCAACTTCGCCGACGACCATAATGTCTTCGGCCTCCTCGAGCACGGCCCGAAGCCCCAGCCGGACGATCTCATGGTCATCAGCCAGCAACACACGAATCATGAAGTTTTCCTCTCCACCTGGTCAGTCTTTTGTTTGATACTACTCGGTACCGCCACAGAAAGTGCTGTCGGCCCGCCGGGCTGGGACTCAATTGCCAGCTCACCGCCCAATTCCTCGGCCCGAGAACGCATCGCATCGAGACCCAAATGGCCTAACCCTGAGGGCTTTTTGGCCTGGCTCGCTACGTCGAAGCCCTTGCCGTTGTCCACCACATCAAGGCGGACCTCGTCATCCCCAAACGTCAGCGTGATGCGCATGCGGCTCGCCTCGGAGTGCTTCACCGCGTTCGACACCGCGCCCTGCGTAATACGCAGCAGGCCGGCCTCGATCCGCATCGGCAGCTGCTGCGGTTCACCGTCGACCTCCACCTCGATGTCCATGTCGCCCGTCGTACCGAAGTCCGCCGCGATGCGCCGCAGTGCCTCCTCCAGCGACGTCGTGCTCAGCGGCGCCGGCGTCAGCGCCGCAATAATCGCACGGGTCTCCGCCAAGTTTCTCGACGCCGCCCTGCGTGCCGTCTCCATCCTCTTCAACGGCGCCGCCAGCTCTTCCTCCGAAAGGTCCGTTGCCAACAGGTCGCGCTCCGCGGCGTGCAGCAGCATCTGGATCGAGGACAGGTTCTGCGCCACCGTGTCGTGAATCTCGTGCGCGAGCCGTTCCCGCTCCTGCGCCACACCGGCTGCGCGCTCCGTAGTTGCTAGCTGTTCGCGTGTCTCCAGTAACTCGTTGATGAGCTCGGCGCGCTCGTCGCTCACTTTCGTAATCGTGGTGAAGGCATAGTTGATCGCCAGGACCACCACCGCCGACAGCGCCGGCCCCAACACGCTGCCCAGCGTGAGATGATCCGGCAGCTGTATCAGCACCGTGATCACAAGCCCAGCAGCAACCCCGGCAATACCTCGCCAGTCGTTGAACGCCCGCATGTACACGAAGAACAGGATGAACACCCAGTACATCGCAACCACGGAGATGGTCGTGTCCAGCATCCACACGCCGGTCAGCCCCACGAGCCACAGCACGCGGCCCGGGGTAGCCCAGTAGTGCATCTCGGTCATCCCGTAGAACAGGAGGAAGGAAAACGTCGTCACCAGAGTGATGTGCAGCAGCGCCTCATCCAGCGACATCCGCGCCAGCGCCGCCAGCGACACCAGCACCAGCGACACCGACAACACCGTGATACCGATATCCAAAGAACGGTTTACCGGCACCTCAGTGGTTTCGCCGGGGCCCGGCGACAACACAGCTAATCTGGAACCCATGCGTTTGACACTACCCACCCTCGCAGCAGTCATGGCATTTGGCGTCCTCGCCGGGTGCGCCGCCCCCGACCCGGATCCGGCGCCCGCGGGCGAAGGGGGCGTCGAGAAGCAACAAGCCGCCCTGCCTCTCGACGCCCTGCCCGCCACCGACCGCAACGCGTGGCAGCCCTGCCCATACCTCGACACCGACTGGGTCGCCGACGCCAACGGCCAGCGCGTCACCGGCGTAGGTATCGACGCCCGCTTCGACCCCCCAGCCTGCCAGTTCTGGTCCTACCCGCCCGAGCCACAGCTGACCGTCATCGTGCGGCACATGGACAGCCCCGAGGACGCCATGGCCGTAGTCGACTGGGCAACACCCATCGACTACACCGAGCCCGCCAACCAGCCAGCCGGGTGGAACGGCGGGCGCCACGGCGGCGGCGCCGTGCCCAACCGGATCGGCGCCGCCTACTCCGTGGCCAAGGGCAACACGGCCGTGACCGTGTTCACCAACCAGGACGAGTCCATCAAGGCGCAGCTCGTCGCCGAGGAGACCATCAAGAACCTGCAGCTCTAGAGCGTTACACTGCGACGTCGTTGTAGGGCATCTGCGCCGACACCCACGGAAACACCACTTCCATCAGCAGGAAGAACACGGCCACCGCGATCACGATCGCGAGCAGCCACTTCACCGGCGTAGGCCCCGGCAGCATCCGCCAAAGTGCTCCATACATTGTCTATTTCACCTCCGACATCGCCTGCGGCAGCGTTTGCTCGCCCGGTGTTTTCGCCAGCACCTCAGTCTGCACGGCGTGGATGATCATGCGCTCCGCGTTCGAAAACTGCGGGTGGCACGTGGTCAGCGTGATCATGCCCAGCATGTCCGGGCGCACCTCAATGGAGGGCTGCTCCGGGATCGGGTTGATCACGTTCACGTCTCCCGGCAGCGTAATGTGCCTGCCCACCACGTTGCGGTACTCGCCCGTCGCGATCGGCTCGTTGATCTCGGCTGGCACGCAGCCCGCCGCCACGTCCCGGCGCTCCTGCGGGTCCAGGCCCATCGGCAGCACGCGGTACGTCACCCAGGAATCCTGTGTCTCCACCACGATGGCGTCACAACTGTTCAGCGCCCCAAGGTCGTTGAACGGCGCTCCCTTGCCCACGCGGTGGCCCGCCACCGCGAAGTTGCCCGGCTCGCCCGGCATCTGCGTGTCCGGGTAGCGGCCCGGACCCACCAACAACTCGTTCTCGTCGGTGCCCTCGATGATGGCGAACTGGTAGTCCGACCCGAACGCAGGGATGTACATGCGCGCGAATGCGTCGCCAAGCTGTGGCGCGCGCAGCTGGCGCGGGTTCTTCCACTGCTCCGACAACGTGTCCTGCGCTTCGTTCTGCATCTTGCCGGACGCGATATTCGTCCAATAGGACTCGTAAAACGCGAACAGCAACAACAACGCCCCGATGGTCAGCAGCACCTCGCCGAACACCTGGGAGGCGCGCACCTTGCGTCTGGGTTGTTGGTAAACCATGGCCTAACATTAGCGAATGATGGAAATCCTCGTCTATCCCGTATCCGCCGTGCTGCAGTTCTGGCACTGGCTCCTCGCCGACGTCCTCGGCGCCCCCGTCTCTGGCGCCTGGATCGCATCCATCATCCTGCTGGTCATCACAGTGCGCGGCGCCATCGCACCGTTTTCCTGGAAGACGTACAAGGTAGGCCGCACCAGCTACATGATGCGCCCGCACATGAAAGCCATCGCGGACCGCTACGGCAGCTCCACCGCACTCGAGGACATCGAGGCGGAGCGCGAAGCCATCAAGAAACTCCGCAGCGAGCACGGCTACAACCCGCTCGCCGGCTGCGTTCCCGCCATGATCCAGCTGCCGTTTTTCTTCGGCCTGTACCGCCTGCTGTACTGGCTCGCCGTCCCCGACGTCGGCGACGCCCACCGGATCGGCCTGCTCACCCCAGACGAGATCGAAAGCTTCCGCAACACCACGCTTTTCGACGTCCCCCTCCCCGCCTACGTCTCCATGACACCCGAGCAGTTTGCCTCCCTCGGCACCACGGTCGACGCCGTTCGCGGCCTGGCCATCCCGATGCTCATCGCCGCCATCTGCTTCACCAGCATCAACCTGCTGCTCTCCCAGATCCGCAACCGCACCACCCTCGAGTGGGAAAACGCGTTCACCCGCGGCAGCTACCGGTTCCTGTACTGGATGATCCCCTTCATTGCGCTGTCCCTGACCACGGCGGGCCTGCTCGGCCTCGTACCGATCGCGCTACTGCTGTACTGGGTAGTCAACAACTTCTGGACTGCCTCACAGACCGTTCTGCTCTGGGCGTTGCTTGTAAAGCGTTTCCCATCCGAGGAGATTCACCGCAACCATGTACGCGAGGCGCGCGAAGCGTACGTCGAAAAGAAGCGGGAGAAGCGGGAGCGCAAGCGGACCTGGCGCCGCAAGAAGGCTGGCGCGCTCGTGCGACCAACGACCATCCCAGCGGTTCGCCGCGACATCCGCGCAGAAAAATCCGCCCTTGCCGAGGCCAAGCGCGAGGAAAAGCGCGCCAAAAAGGCCATCGAAAAAGAGCGGTCGAAAGTGCAGCGGGAGGCTAAATCGAATAGTCAGCAGGAGGAGTCCCAAGCGTAGCTTTCGCCAACGAACGAGCGGTTTCCAGCGGCGCGGTATCGCGCACGAAGCGGGCTCCCGCCAGTCCGCCGTCGAGGAAGATCAAAAGCTCATTTGTCTGCGAGGCCGAGTTGTAGCCGTTCTTCACGCTGAGCAGGTGCGTAATCGTGTCGTACATCCACTGGCGGTGCTTCTTACACGCCGCAACGATGCGCTCCTCCGACTCCGTGTCCGGGCGCGGATACTCGTTCGCCGCGTTCAGGAACGGCGAGCCACGGAATTCCCGGTCCGGCTCCTCCTCAATCGCCATGTCGAAGAACGCCAGCACCTTGCCGTCCGCGTCGTAGACATGCTCGGTGCGCTCCGCCCAACGCTGCCGGTACTCCTCGTCCAGCCGCTCAATGTACGCGATGACCAGGTTGTCTTTCGACCCAAGCAGAGAGTACAACGACGCCTTCGCGACGTCCGCCTCCCTCAAAATACGGTCAATACCGATGACGCGGATGCCTTCTTCTTGGAAGAGTTTCGTGGCGGCGTCCAGCAGCCGCTGCCGGGGGCTGGGACGATTCCGCCTCCTGGAAGCACTCTTTGCCTTGCTGGTTGTACCGCTGCTCACGCGACTGCTCCTCCAAAATCTCTAGTAGACAAACCAGTACGTTCACCATACCGCGTACCGTAGTTTCTGAAAAGAAAAATACCGGCCGGGGGTGTGCCCCTCCGGCCGGTACATACATCACGCGCTTTTCGCGCTACTGGCTATTGGCGTTGTTTGCCTTTCACAAAGTTGACAATGGTCAGCAGGATCACCGCACCAAGGATGCAGGTGAAGAAGCTAAACCAGAGTCCGCCATTGTCGACGTCCACTCCGAACTTCGCCAGCAACCAGCCGCCAATCAGACCACCGATAATGCCGACAATAATATTCAGGCCGATGCCCATGTCGGCGTCCTTGCCCTTAATCTTCGAGGCAATCCAGCCTGCAAGTCCACCAATAATAATCCAGCCGAAAAAGCCAAGTCCCAGCATGTCTACGTTCCCTTCTATAACGATCGTTTAATGTCTACTGACCATGGTGCCTCCTATTCGGGCATAATGCCACTACGATTCGGACACCAACAGGTAACGATCCGGGAACGGCACCGCTGGGACTTGGTTGCGTGCCGCGAGATTAGTCGTTCGGACGAACAACCATCATCGGGCACGGCGCGGACTGCAGCAGCGCACGCGACGTCGAGCCGAGCAGCATGCCCTTGAACCCGCCACGACCGTGGGAACCGGTGACCAGGAGCTGTGCACCCTCAGCGGCTTCGGTCAGTGCGCGGACTGGACGGTCACGCGTAATCACCTTGCGGATCTGCACATCTGGGTACTTCGCGGCGGAGTCCTCCAGGTAGCCATTGAGGATCTCGTCCTTCTCCTCCTGCACAGCCTTCCAGTGCTCGTCCGTGACAGAGAACCCAGCGCCCGGCCCTTGCACCTGCGTATCGATCCAGGTGTGCACCGCAATCAACTCCGCACCGCGAGCGTGCGCCTCCTCAAAGGCGACCTCCGTTGCGTGGCGGGAAACCTCAGAGCCATCAACGCCGACTACGACAGGGCCGTACTTATTCTCTTCCGTCACGTTGTTGTCCTCGCGGACCACCACAACCGGGCAGCTTGCGTGGGAGACAACCGCACCAGACACAGAGCCGAGGACCATCCCGGAAAGCCCGCCAAGGCCACGCGACCCCATCACGATCATGGTCGCGGTACGCGACATCTCAAGCAGCATGTCAATCGGGGATCCCTCCGCGATTGCGTGCCCAATCTTGATATCTGGGGCGACCTCAAGCGCGATGTCACGCGCCTCCTCGACCTTCTGGATGGTTTCCTTCTGCAGATCGTCGAACAGCTCCTTCGGCGGAACCATCCCCTCCGCGTACAGGAACTGCGGCATGGTGTAGCTTGCAGCCAGCTGCAGCGCGATGCCGCGCTTCGCAGCAGTGTTCGCCGCCCAGCGGACCGCGTTGTGGGAAGCCGGGCTTCCGTCCACAGCTACAACGACCATTTCTTCATTCGACATGTGTTTCGCCCTTTCTCAAGAAGGTAGGCAGTTTCTACCCCCATTGTAGACAAAACCCACATCGATATCGTGGCCCTTATTTGGGAATTTCCACGGGCTTCGCGCCCTCAGAGTTCGCAGGGAAGAACGTCTCATAGAGTGCTCGCAACACGTCCGCGATCACCTTCCCGATACCTTCATTGAAGAACGCCAGTACTGGTTGCAACATCGCTCCAAGATCCATAGCGACTAATCTAGCAAAGGACATGAGTAGAAAACGAAGGAAGTCGCCCCCGCCACTGCCTCCGCGCGATGGCCTCGGCGCGTCACGAGTCCGCGTCCCCGACGCCCCCATTACCGCCGGCGACTTCCTCACCGAAGTCATCATGGGGCAGCGCCACCGCCACCCCGATGACGACGCCGCAGCCGTCCTCCAGCGCTTCGCCGTCGGCGAAGTCGTCCTGCGCGACGGCACCCCGCTCTCTCCCAACGATATTTTGCAGCCAGGCACGGACGTCTTCTTTTATCGACGCCCCGCCCCCGAAACCCCCGTCCCCTTCATTCCCACCGTCGTGTTCGAGGACGACAACGTCCTCATCGTCAACAAACCACCCTTCTTAGCGACGATGCCACGAGCCGCCCACATCACCGAGACCCTCACCGTCCGCCTTCGCCGCGAGACCGGCAACGAGGAGCTCACACCGGCCCACCGCTTGGACCGGATGACGAGTGGCTTGTTGCTACTGACGAAGCGCCGTGACGTCCGCGGGGCGTACCAGGACATGTTCGCCCGCCGTGAAGTCCGCCGCCTGTATTCCGCGGTTGCTCCTTATGATCCTTCGCTACCTGCCGGACCTTGGCGGCATCACATCGTCAAAGAACACGGCGAAATTGCTTCCAAGATTGTCCGCGGCGCGGAACCCAATTCAGAGACGCTGTTCCTTGGCGCGTCCCGTTTGCCTTCGAACGAAGAATCAGTGCTTCAAGAACGCTACGGAGTGGAAGAGCCGCTCGGGCGCTATCTCCTCGAACCGATCAGTGGACGCACGCACCAACTGAGAATCCAGATGTTGGATGCCGGGGTGCCCATCATCGGCGACTCTATCTACCCCGTCCCACATCCTTTTGGGGAGGACGACTTCACCAAACCAATGCTGTTGGAATGCATTTCCGTTGCCTTCACCGACCCGCTCTCCAGCAAGGCCGTCCACTTCACGACCGACCCATCGGTGCCCTGGCCATAAACCCTCTCGGAGTACCAATAGTGTGTCTCCAACGGTAGCCGAGGCAGCTGTGCACCACATTCCGGGTCTTCGAGACTGTGCGGTGACGTTTCCCCAGCTCACGCCCCCTACGTAAAGGAATCTGGTGCACACACCCCACACCCGAGCCACACCACACCCCCACCAAAACAAAAAAGTGTGGTGAGTATGTGCCACAACAACACACACTCACCACACACAAGAAAATGAAGTTATAGGCCGGCGGTAACCTACTCTCCCACACCCTCCCAGGTGCAGTACCATCAGCGCGGGCGGGCTTAGCTAACCGGGTTCGGAAAGGGACCGGGCGTTTCCCCGCCGCCATCAACCACCGACACGTTACACAACGTGCCAACACAATACTGTTGATAACAACGACAATATTCAAATAATCAGCACAGGCATGTTATGCCAGACACTGCACAGTGGACGCAAACACTCTTTTTCTTCTCGCGGAAGAACACTCAAAACTCTTGACCATAAACAATGCACACCATGTGTTTTGTTTTAGTCTCGGTGTAATTAGTACCAGTCACCTTACACACCTCACAGTGCTACCAGATCCGGCCTATCAACCCCATCATCTCTAGGGAACCTCAAACGAAACCTCATCTCAAAACAGGCTTCCCGCTTAGATGCTTTCAGCGGTTATCCCTCCCGTACGTAGCCAACCAGCCCTGCTCCTGGCGGAACAACTGGCACACCAGAGGTACGTCCGTCCCGGTCCTCTCGTACTAGGGACAGCCTTCTTCAAGTTTCAACGCGCGCGGCGGATAGAGACCGAACTGTCTCACGACGTTCTGAACCCAGCTCGCGTGCCGCTTTAATGGGCGAACAGCCCAACCCTTGGGACCTACTCCAGCCCCAGGATGCGACGAGCCGACATCGAGGTGCCAAACCATCCCGTCGATATGGACTCTTGGGGAAGATCAGCCTGTTATCCCCGGGGTACCTTTTATCCGTTGAGCGACACCACATCCACAAGTAGGTGCCGGATCACTAGTCCCGACTTTCGTCCCTGCTCGACTTGTAAGTCTCACAGTCAAGCTCCCTTGTGCACTTACACTCACCACCTGATTGCCAACCAGGCTGAGGGAACCTTTGGGCGCCTCCGTTACATTTTGGGAGGCAACCGCCCCAGTTAAACTACCCACCAGGCACTGTCCCCAACCCAGATCATGGGCCAAGGTTAGACATCCACTACGGTCAGAGTGGTATTTCAACAACGACTCCACAATCACTAGCGTGACCACTTCACAGTCTCCCACCTATCCTACACAAACCGCACCGAATACCAATACCAAGCTATAGTGAAGGTCCCGGGGTCTTTTCGTCCTGCCGCGCGAAACGAGCATCTTTACTCGTACTGCAATTTCACCGGGCCTGTGGTTGAGACAGCAGGGGAGTCGTTACGCCATTCGTGCAGGTCGGAACTTACCCGACAAGGAATTTCGCTACCTTAGGATGGTTATAGTTACCACCGCCGTTTACTGGGGCTTAAATTCTCCGCTTCGGACATGAGTCCTAACAGGTCCTCTTAACCTTCCAGCACCGGGCAGGCGTCAGTCCGTATACATCAACTTAACCGTCTTCGCACGGACCTGTGTTTTTGATAAACAGTCGCTCCCCTCTATTCTCTGCGACCCCCACCAGCAACACACCGAAAAAGGTATGCAACCAGCAAGGGCCCCCCTTCTCCCGAAGTTACGGGGGCAATTTGCCGAATTCCTTAACCACAGTTCACCCGACCGCTTTAGTATTCTCTACCTGACCACCTGTGTCGGTTTCGGGTACGGGCCATACACACACATCGCTAGAGGCTTTTCTCGACAGCAAAGGATCACCACCATCACCCACAATTGGGCTACGCATCACGCCTCACACAAAATATCGACCGCATTTCACAAGTCGACGTGCCACACGCTTACACCAAGTAATCCAACACTTGGCGCGGCTACCTGACTGCGTCACCCCATCACTGAACTACCACGGATCAGGCCCCACGCATCACCAACAACCACACACCACAAGTGGTGCGCATGTTGCCAGTTCAGGGTGGTTAGTATCACCGCTTCACTCTTTGTCGCATGCATACGGGTACGGGAATATCAACCCGTTGACCATCGACTACGCCTGTCGGCCTCGCCTTAGGACCCGACTCACCCTGGGAAGACGAACTTGACCCAGGAACCCTTAGTCATCCAGCGGATACGATTCTCACGTATCTCTCGTTACTCATGCCTGCATTCTCACTCGCACACAGTCCACCACCCCTTACAGTATGGCTTCACCCCATGCACGACGCTCCCCTACCCATAGTAAAAACTATGCCGCGGCTTCGGCGGTGTACTTGAGCCCCACTACATTGTCGGCGCAGAACCACTCGACCAGTGAGCTATTACGCACTCTTTCAAGGATGGCTGCTTCTAAGCCAACCTCCTGGCTGTCTTCGCGATCCCACATCCTTTTCCACTTAGTACACCCTTAGGGGCCTTAACCGGCGATCTGGGCTGTTTCCCTCTCGACTATGAAGCTTATCCCCCACAGTCTCACTGCTATAGAACACTTAACCGGCATTCGGAGTTTGGCTGATGTTGCTAAGATGATAGTCCCGCTCAACCAACCAGTAGCTCTACCTCCGGCAAACTACTATAACGCTGCACCTAAATGCATTTCGGGGAGAACCAGCTATCACGGAGTTTGATTGGCCTTTCACCCCTACCCACAACTCATCCCCTCAGTTTTCAACCTAAGTGGGTTCGCGCCTCCACAACCTCTTACAGCTGCTTCACACTGGCCATGGGTAGATCACCCCGCTTCGGGTCCAGGACATGCCACTTACAACACCCAATTAGGATTCGCTTTCGCTACGACTACCCCACACGGGTTAACCTCGCGACATGCCGCTGACTCGCAGGCTCATTCTTCAAAAGGCACGCCATCACACACACGCGGTGCTCTGACGGATTGTAAGCGCACGGTTTCAGGAACTCTTTCACTCCCCTCCCGGGGTACTTTTCACCATTCCCTCACGGTACTTATTCACTATCGGTCACACTTAGTATTTAGGCTTACCGGGTGGTCCCGGCAGATTCACAGCAGATTCCACGAGCCCACTGCTACTCGGGCAAACAATCACCACAACACGACACGCCTTCACGTACAGGGGCTCTCACCCTCTCCGGCACACCATCCCAGGTGACTTCCGCTAACACGCCGCATCATAGGGGTACATGGCAGCATACCCACAATCATCGCCCACAACACCACACGCGCAACCCCTGCCAGGTATCACACACGCATGGTTTAGCCTCATCCACGTTCGCTCGCCACTACTAGCAGAATCACAATTGTTTTCTTCTCCTACGGGTACTGAGATGTTTCACTTCCCCGCGTAACCCCCACACAGACTATACATTCATCTGCAGGTAACACTCCATAACAAGTGCCAGGTTTCCCCATTCGGACATCCTCGGATCAACGCTTTGTTGGCAACTCCCCGAGGCATAACGCAGCCTCACACGTCCTTCATCGGCTAAGCATGCCAAGGCATCCACCGTACGCCCTTGTAACAAAACAAAAACACACAACAAACAAACAACAAACAACCACCACACACAAACAGCGCACAATGATCATCTATTGTCAGGCAAACTTACAATCAAAAAATTCTTCCACAAGAATAAAGATGCTCGCGTCCACTATACAGTTCTCACACAACACACCCCACACACCAACCACCAACCAAACCAGTCAATGATCAACACGCGGAATCATTCAAGACAACACAACTGCTGCCTCAGACACCCAACAGTGCACCAACACACAATAATTATTACTTCTTTTGATTACAAAAACCCGGCCACACTGCAACCACAACCACAACCACCACACGAATGCATGACAGTCTGTAGCTGGTGTGTCTCCACCCGGAAACAACAATTGGCAGCCACACCCACGGTGACTCAACCAACAAACAAGCCCACAACTGTGAGCCACAATAAAAAACTCCTTAGAAAGGAGGTGATCCAGCCGCACCTTCCGGTACGGCTACCTTGTTACGACTTCGTCCCAATCGCCGATCCCACCTTCGACAGCTCCCATGACAGGCCACTGGCTTCGGGTGTTACCAACTTTCATGACGTGACGGGCGGTGTGTACAAGGCCCGGGAACGTATTCACCGCAGCGTTGCTGATCTGCGATTACTAGCGACTCCGACTTCATGGGGTCGAGTTGCAGACCCCAATCCGAACTAAGGCCGGCTTTGTGCGATTAGCATCCCCTCACAAGGTAGCAAACGCGCTGTACCGACCATTGTAGCATGTGTGAAGCCCTGGACATAAGGGGCATGATGATTTGACGTCATCCCCACCTTCCTCCGAGTTAACCCCGGCAGTCTCTCATGAGTCCCCACCATTACGTGCTGGCAACATAAGACAAGGGTTGCGCTCGTTGCGGGACTTAACCCAACATCTCACGACACGAGCTGACGACAACCATGCACCACCTGTATAGCGACCACAAGGGAAACCACATCTCTGCGGCGATCCGCTACATGTCAAGCCCAGGTAAGGTTCTTCGCGTTGCATCGAATTAATCCACATGCTCCGCCGCTTGTGCGGGCCCCCGTCAATTCCTTTGAGTTTTAGCCTTGCGGCCGTACTCCCCAGGCGGGGCGCTTAATGCGTTAGCTACGGCACAAATCCCGTGGAAGGGACTCACACCTAGCGCCCACCGTTTACGGCATGGACTACCAGGGTATCTAATCCTGTTCGCTACCCATGCTTTCGCTCCTCAGCGTCAGTTACTGCCCAGAGACCTGCCTTCGCCATCGGTGTTCCTCCTGATATCTGCGCATTTCACCGCTACACCAGGAATTCCAGTCTCCCCTACAGCACTCAAGTTATGCCCGTATCGCCTGCAGTCCCACAGTTAAGCTGTGGACTTACACAAACGACGCGACAAACCACCTACGAGCTCTTTACGCCCAGTAATTCCGGACAACGCTCGCACCCTACGTATTACCGCGGCTGCTGGCACGTAGTTAGCCGGTGCTTCTTCTCCAGGTACCGTCACAAAAAAGCTTCGTCCCTAGCGAAAGGAGTTTACAACCCGAAGGCCTTCATCCCCCACGCGGCGTCGCTGCATCAGGCTTGCGCCCATTGTGCAATATTCCCCACTGCTGCCTCCCGTAGGAGTCTGGGCCGTATCTCAGTCCCAATGTGGCCGTACACCCTCTCAGGCCGGCTACCCGTCGACGCCTTGGTAGGCCATTACCCCACCAACAAGCTGATAGGCCGCGAGCTCATCCCATACCGCAAAAGCTTTCCACAACAATATCCAAAAAGTTGTCCTATCCGGTATTAGACCCAGTTTCCCAAGCTTATCCCGAAGTACAGGGCAGATCACCCACGTGTTACTCACCCGTTCGCCACTCGAGTACCAGTGCAAGCACTGGCCTTTCCGTTCGACTTGCATGTGTTAAGCACGCCGCCAGCGTTCATCCTGAGCCAGGATCAAACTCTCCACAAAAACTATTTCAGAAAGAAACAAGGCCGTGAAAAGCCCAAAACCTAACCAAAAACAAACCAACCACCAACAACAGTCAGTGTCTGGCAAAATCCTAAAATTACAAAAACTGTAAAGTACAAACAAAACTGGTCCCAACCCGACGGGGCAAAACAGGACCAGTCACAACCACATCAACCAATAAAGTCAACGCGACCATGCATCTGCACCACACCAGTGACACCCAATCATAGGTTCAAGCATCACCGCCGGCACACACCAAGACATGGCACACAGCACGCAACCAAAAGTCAATGCAATCAAAAAAATAAAAAGTACATTGGCACACTATCGAGTTCTCAAACAACAACCGCACACCCAAACACACCACAAAACACAGTGGCGCATTCAAAGCGACGAAGATTGACACTAACAAAACATTCTCAACAACGCAAACACGCGCCGCATCACAGAACCTATTTCATTATGTCGGCCAGCGGTAGTTTTCCTAACCGCCATCTCACCATCCAACCCTCTCAAGAGTCTGTCTGGCGGGGCGTTGTCGGTCTCGCTGACTCACATAAAGTTACACACACACCAACAACAACACAAATCGCCAGTTCAGACAGCATTTTCACAACTTCATATCAGGGTTCTTTTGGGCTCCGTTTACACGTCCCGCGACGTACAGCGTGAGCGTCGCGAGTGCCACCAGCAATGCGCATCCAACTACTGGCAGCGTCCAGGCCAAGGGCTCTGGGTCGCGGATGAACTGCCAGAGGATCATGACGGCCATGAACGTCACTAGCTGGTTGCGCCCCCATGCCAACGGCATCGCAAGTCCGGTGAGGACCAAGATGAACGTCGCCCAGACAGGTGCGGTGGTGAGGGTGTGGGCGTCGAAAAGTGTGGGAAGGGAACGCAGCGCTACGTAGATCCCGGCGGACACCACCACTGCACCCAGCCCATGCAAACCCCACGTGCGCCGGGGGATTCCGTACGCGCGTGCGGTCGTCGGCGAACTTGCGCCCCACGAGTAGATTGCTGCGAAGGAGCCAAAAAGGAACAGGTCAGGGATGGTTGCGATAAACGGGCCCCACTCTTTGTCGATGAACGATTGCACCGCGAGCTGCACGGCGACCGAGCCGAGGCCAAAGGCGGCGGCCAGGAGGAGCGGTTGCTTCCAAAAGAGCTGGAACGTCAGCGGCTGGTCCAAGCGCAGCCCCATGATGGCCGATCCCCTCTCGGGAGAGTTGAGTTCTTCGCCGGTGGTGGCGTCGTTACTTGCGTATAGGGCGAGCCACCCGGTGACCAGCGCGATGGCGAGTAACCCGTACAGCGAAGGACTCACGATCAGCGTCGGCACGCAAAGAACGACCCAGACCGCGAGGGCGGCGCGGCGCTTGTACGCGAGGGCGCGCTTGCGGTTCATCCCGTAGGAGCGAAAAACGTTCGATTCGGGGATAAGGGTCATATAGAGGAGGAGCGAGGACATCGTCGCGGCTGTGATGACCAGCGGAATACTGCCCAGCCAGTCGGCAAAGATGGTGGCAGCGCCCATGAACAGGCCGAAGAGCGTTAGCAGGAAGCGCCATTTCGAGCCCGCGAGTATTTGCGCGCGGAAGAAACCGGGGCGAACAAAGGTCTGCATTTAGCTCACCTCCAGGAGGTGCTCGATGACATCGCCAAAGTCGACAGGTCGCAGGGGATTGTGCAGGCCGAGGCGCTCGGCGTGGGCGTCGGCATCATCGGCGGTCACGTGCGCGCTGACCTTGCCGTCGCGGCCCAGCACCAGGGCGCTGCTCAGAATTTTCGACGCCTCTTCGATATGGTGCGTGGCCATCACGAACGTGCGTCCGTCCTCGGCCACGTCGAGGAGGTGGCGATAGAACACGTTGGTGTTGTGGACGTCGAGGCCGACGTAGGGTTCGTCGAGAAGCGTGAGCTCGGCGCCAGAGGCGATGCCGACAATGTTGCCGACCATCGCGCGCTGGCCGCGCGACATCTTGCTGTACGTGGTGCCGAGCGCCTCGTCGAGGTCGAAGTCGTCGATGAGGCGGCGCGCGAGCCCATCGTCCCAGTTCGGGTACCGCAGCTGCGCGCCCTTGAGAATGTCCTTGCCGCTCCAGCTCGCCGGGTAGCCGACGTCGACGCCGGTGAGCGCGACGCGGTCCATCACCGCTGCGTTATCGAACGGAGCCAGGCCGAACACCTCGACGGCGCCGCCGGAGGATTTCAGTTGGCCGGCGACAATCTGCAACAACGTCGACTTACCGACGCCATTTCGCCCCAACAGCCCGTGGATGCCGCCAGACGGCAGGTCGAAGGACACCCCGTTGAGGACGTGCTTCTTACCAAAGTGCTTCTCTAGCCCATCGGCGCGGATAATCATGGCGTTCATTGATACATTCCTCTACTTTCTGCTACTCGATGTACAAGGTCGATCAAGTCGTCGCGGCTCAGGCCGACGCGGACGGCTTCGTCGATAAGAGGGGCGACGAACGTACCCGGGAACGCTTCCCGGCGGGTTTCCAGGATCCGTTCGCGCGCGTCCGGGGTGACGAACATCCCGAGGCCGCGGCGCTTCTCGAGGACCTGGGCGTCGACAAGTAAACCGAGGCCCTTGCGCGCTGTCGCGGGGTTGATGTTGTGGAAGGCTGCGAGCTCGTTTGTCGACGGTGCCCGCTCGCCCGACTTCAGTGTCCCGTCGACGATGAGGTCCTCCACCAACTTCGCGATCTGCACGAAGAGTGGCTCTGAATCTCCAACCACCATTCCTCCCTTCGAGCTCGTTGGTTAGTTACTGCACTAACTAACTATAGAACTGTGGTCAGGTAGCTCGCAAGGACCCCTACGAAATTTCTTGAACTACTAGCATGAGTAGGCACACAAACATATGTAGCCTTGTGATGAAAAGAATTTAACGACAATAAAGAATCGGAATTTAGGAGCCATGCTTGAACGCACACTGGTGTTCGTCGACACTTCTTACCTACTGGCGAGCTTTTACAACTCATGGGAAATCGGCGCGCGAGCACAATTAGAAATCGACTTACCCGAGGTAGTCGCCAACCTCGGAGTCATGATCAGCCACCAACTCCACCAACCCATCCACCGTCAAATGTGGTACGACGGCATCCCCGACTCCGGACCCCACCGCTACCAGCGCGCCCTGCGCTCCTGCGACGGGGTCCAACTCCGCACCGGGCAACTCATCGAATGGGGTGAACGACGCACACAGAAAGGCGTCGACACCCGACTCGTCGCAGACCTGGTGATCAACGCTACGCGTGGCCAATTCAGCGACTTCGTCCTGGTCTCCGGCGACGCCGACATGATCCCCGGCGTCGAAGAAGCCACCAACAACGGCGTCCGCGTCCACCTCTACGGATTCGGCTGGGACTCCATGTCCTCCGCCCTCCGCCACGCCTGCGACACCACCACCATCCTCGACCCACGCGAAGACTTCGCAGACTCCATGCAGCTCCGCGTCCTCGAAGGGCCCCTCCCACCCAGCATCCGGGAGCGCCCGATCGCCGACGCCGAACCCGTCGAAGACAACCAGGGCCCCACTGAAGTACCCGGCCTGGGACCCGATCCACTCACTGCGCCGGAGGAGCCTGCCGCTGAGGAGCCTGCTTCGGACCAGCCGGTCGATCCACCGGCCGCGGAAACCCCAGTTACCCCGGCGACCCCATCGCCTGCCGATATGCCGAAGCCCGGCCCAAAGCCTGGCCCGGTACCCACGGAACCACCGGCACCGGCCAAGCCGACAGAACCTGCAACACCTGCCGAGGACCCGAAGCCGGAAACCATCTCCGACGAGGACACCGACGATGTACCGGCCCCCAAGCCGGCACCGAAGCCGTCGATGATGGCGCCGCGCCGCAAGCTCCGCTCGCGCTACGTGCCACTGCCAGAAGAAGTCTGGACGTCCTCCGGCTTCCAAACCCCCTACGACGTGGGACAACAGTACGCAGCCTGGTGGTTCGAGAACGCTGCCTCCAGCGAGCAGCGCGACAAGGCCCACATGCTTTCCGGTGGCGGTCTGCCACCGGAGATCGATAGGCCACTGCTCCAGTTCGCCTGCGAAACCCTGCACGAATACACCCTGACGGAAACCCAGCGCGTCAACCTTCGCGACGGCTTCCACTCCGGCATCCGGGGCGTACTCATCAATATTCGCCGCGAAAGCTAACACACTTTCGAGACAGCAAGGCCCCTGTCCGACACATTCAGGTCGGGCAGGGGCGTTCTTTTTGCGTTGTGCGCTGCGGTTTTTCTAAATGTGAGCAACAGGATTGTAGTAATCCCCATTTCGAACGCATTTTCGGGGAATACTACAATCCTGTTACTACAGTTTGCGGCGCTGAGGTTTTCCTAGTCCTCGCTGGACTCGATTTCCTTCGGAGCCTCGGATGAGGAGGACTTGCCGCCGGAAAGCTCAGCACGGATCTGATCCAGGCGGGCGCTGGCGGCAACATCGCTGCCAGCGGACTCGATTTCGGTCATCCGGTCGGTCATCGAGGACTTGGCCAGCTCCTGTTCGCCGAGTGCCTGGGCGTAGCGGCGCTCGATCTTGTCGCGGACGCCGTCGAGGGTCGGGACGTTGTCGTCGCCGCCGAACTGGTTGAGGGAGTCCATGGTCTTGGTGGTCTGCTCTTGCATCTTCGCCTGGTCAAGCTGGGATTCCAGCTGGGAGACCTGGGCGAGCTGCTCCTGCAGGCGCGCCTCGGATTCCTTCTGCTTCGCCTGAGCTTCCTGCGCGGCTTGCTCGGCGGAGGCGTAGGCCTGCTTGGTTTGCTCGAGTTCCTGCTCGACGGACACCAGCTGGGTGGCGATGACCTCGGCGGCGGAGTCGTCGTTCATTTGGAGGGCGGTCTTAGTCTTCGCCTCGAGGTCCTGCTGGGACTTCAGCAGGCGATCCAGTTTCATGCTGAGCTGGTTGCGGTTGCCAATGATGGCGGCTGCGTGCTCAGTGATTTCTTGGTGCTGCTTCTTGGCGGCGGCGACGGCCTGCTGGATTTGCACCTTCGGGTCGGCGTTTTCGTCGATCTTGGTGTCGAAGGACTGCATCAGGTACTTCCAGCCCTTCACGAATGGGTTTGCCATTACTGTCCCTCCTGCGCGTTTTGGGCCTCGACCTGGCGGCGGACCTCGTCCATGTCGAGTGCCTTGACTTGCTCGACAAGGTCGTTGAATGCGGACTCCGGTAGGGCGCCGGCTTCGCGGTAGACCATGATTCCGTCACGGAACGCCATGAGCGTCGGGATCGCCTGGATATCCAGGGCGACCGCTACTTGCTGGTATTCCTCGGTGTTGAGCTTCGCAAAGGTCACATCCGGGTGCTTCTCGGAGACCTTTTCGTAAACAGGCGCGAACTGGCGGCAGGGGCCGCACCAGGACGCCCAGCAGTCGACGATGACAATGCCCTCTCCGAGAACGGTTTCCTGGAATGTTTCCTCAGTGAGGTCGGTTGTGGCCATTAGGTAGCTCCTTTTCGTTTTTTGCTAGTTTGGCAGCTATTAATGCAACACTAACAAGTGCGGGGCGATTCCCGCAGGAAGGAAGGAAATAACATGGCAACGCAAACATTCCAGGTTGAGGGTATGAGCTGCGGGCATTGCGAGCTCAGCATCCAGGAAGAGGTCGGGGAAATCCCGGGCGTGACCTCGGTGAAGGCTGATCACACAACCGGCGAGGTTGTGGTTGAGGGTGCAGAGGTGAGCAGGGAGGACGTCGATAAGGCGGTTGAGGAAGCGGGGTTCAAGCTACTCTAATGTCGACTGCACAGATAGAACTCGGCGTTTCGGGCATGACGTGTACGTCGTGCTCGTCGCGGGTGCAGCGGAAGCTGAACAAGATGGAGGGGGTCGAGGCGTCGGTGAACTTTTCGACGGAAACCGCCACCGTCGAGTACGATCCGGCGCTCGCTGACCCTGATTCGTTGATCAAGACGATCCGGAACGCGGGCTACGATGCGTTCACATTCACCGACGCCGACGAGCCGCTTGCCGACGCCCCCTCCGAACCCGAGCGCGACACCCTCCTGTGGACCATCGTGTGGTCCGCTGCGGTATCGCTGCCGGTGATGCTGGTGTCGATGATTCCGGCGTTACAGTTCACGTACTGGCAGTGGGCGGCGTTTGCTGCCACGACCCTGGTGTATTTCTCGGCAGGGTCGCTGTTCCACCGCAATGCCCTGTTGAACTTGCGTCACGGCAGCATGACCATGGATACGCTGATTTCCATGGGCACCACGGCCGCCTACGGGTGGTCGATCTATGCACTGTTCTTCGGCAACGCGGGCGAACCGGGCATGAGAATGCACATGAGCCTGACGCCGAACTCTGCCGGGATGGACGAGGTCTATCTGGAGACGGTGTGCGTCGTCATCACGTTCTTGCTGCTTGGGCGCTGGTTCGAGAACCGCGCGAAGGGGCGCAGCTCCGAGGCGTTACGCAACTTGCTGCACATGGGCGCGAAGGACGCGACTGTGCTGCGCGACGGCGTGGAAACGCGCGTGCCGATCGCCGACGTGAAGGTCGGCGACACGTTCGTGGTGCGCCCAGGCGAGAAGGTCGCGACGGACGGCACGGTGGTCGAGGGACGCTCGGCGATCGACGCCTCAATGCTCACCGGCGAGTCTGTTCCTGTCGACGTCAAGGAAGGCGACGACGTCACGGGCGCGACCCTGAACACGCACGGGCGCCTCCTTGTACGGGCGACGCGCGTTGGTTCGGACACGACGCTGGCGCAGATGGGCCAACTGGTCAAGGACGCGCAGGCAGGCAAGGCGCCGGTAGAGCGGCTGGTGGACAGGATCGCGCAGATCTTCGTCCCGACCGTGATCGCTATCTCGGCGGTTTCCCTGGTAGCGCACCTGCTGTTGGGCTATAGCGTGGCCGCTGCGTTTACGGCGGCGGTGGCGGTGCTCATCATCGCGTGCCCGTGCGCGCTCGGCCTGGCGACCCCGACCGCCATCCTGGTGGGCACCGGGCGCGGCGCCGAACTGGGCCTGCTGATCCGCGGCCCGGAGATTCTGGAGTCCACCCGCCAGGTGGACACCATCGTGATGGACAAGACCGGCACCGTCACCACCGGCGAAATGACCGTGGTTGACGCGAATGGCAGCAACGACGCCCTCGCACTCGCCGCCGCGGTGGAGGCGCATTCGGAGCACCCGATTGCCCGCGCCATCGCCGCCCACGTGCAGGACGCTCCCAGCGCCGCCGTCACCGACTTCCGCAACGAGCCAGGCATCGGCGCCAGCGCGACCGTCGACGGTACACACGTCCGGGTCGGCAGACCGACCGTTGAGCTTGGCGAATTCCGGGAGACCTTTGAGTCCATGGAGGCGACGGGCGCGACCGTAGTCGCTGTCGAGGTCGACGGCGTGCTCACGGGAGTGATCGCGGTGCGCGACGCCGTGAAGGAAGATTCCCGGGTGGGCGTCGAGAAGCTGAAGGAGCTGGGGCTCGAGCCGCACCTGCTCACGGGCGACAACCGCGCGACCGCGCTCGCCGTGGCGAAGGAAGTGGGTATCGACGCCGCCAACGTCACCGCCGGCGTACTCCCCGCCGACAAAGTCGAACTGGTGCGCAGCCTGCAGGACGCGGGCAAACGCGTGGCGATGATCGGTGACGGCGTGAACGACGCCGCAGCGCTCGCGCAGGCCGACCTCGGCATGGCGATGGGCGCCGGTACCGACGTGGCCATCGAAGCCTCCGACATCACCCTGATGAATAACTCGCTGGTCAGCGCCGCCGACGGCATCCGCCTGTCGCGCGCGACGCTGCGCACCATCAAAGGCAACCTGTTCTGGGCCTTTGCGTACAACGTGGTGCTCATCCCCGTGGCAGCCATCGGGCTGCTCAACCCCCTGCTCGCAGGCATAGCGATGGCATTTTCATCCGTGTTCGTGGTGACGAACTCGCTGCGGCTACGCCGCTTCCGCGCTACGCGCTAAACAGGCCGCGGAGGCGGTGCAGGACACCGCTCGGCTGGGAGGTGGCGGCCAGCTCGTCGATGCTGCGGGGGAGGTTCAGCAGCATCGTCGAATCCTGGTTCTTCGCGACGGTAATACGTTCCTCTAATTGGGCCACCGTGTGGGCGCACGCGGACGGTGCGTCGTGCATCATTCGGACAGACATTGTGACTTTTCCTTCGTTCGTAACTGTGTTAGGCCACAATGCTAGCCAGAAACGCGCAGCGTGTCATGCATGGCGAGCCAACCCTAAGCAAGGACAGCCTTGGCTGTCCACCCCCGGACGGGTGCAGGATTAGCCGTGCGCCATGTTCACGAAGCGCGAGTAGTGCAGCTGGTGCGCAACCGGAATCGTGTCGATTGGTCCACCGCGGTGCTTCGCCACGATGATGTCGGCTTCGCCGGCGCGCTCGTCGTCGCGGTCCTGCGAGTCCGGGCGGTAGAGCAGGAAGACCATATCCGCGTCCTGCTCCAGGGAGCCGGATTCGCGGAGGTCAGCGAGCTGCGGTTTCTTGTCCGTGCGGGCCTCGGGGCCACGGTTGAGCTGCGAAATCGCGATCACTGGTACCTCGAGCTCCTTCGCCAACAGCTTCAAGTTACGAGAGAACTCCGAGACCTCCTGCTGACGCGACTCCACACGCTTGCCGGAGCTCATCAGCTGCAGGTAGTCCAGCACGATCAGGTCGAGGCCCTGCTGCTGCTTCAACCGGCGCGCCTTAGAGCGGATCTCCATCATGGTGAGGTTGGGGGAGTCGTCGATAAAGAGTGGGGCGTCCTGGATCTCCTCGAGCCGACGGGTGAGCTTCTCCCAGTCCTGCTCCCCCATCTGCCCCGAGCGCATCGAGGACAGCTTGATCTCTGTTTCGGCCGAAAGCATGCGCATGATGATTTCGGACGCGCTCATTTCGAGCGAGAAAATCACTGAGGTCTTGCCCTGCTGGATCGAGCAGGAGCGCATGAAGTCGAGCGCCAGCGTCGACTTACCGACGCCCGGGCGCGCCGCGATGATGATCATCTGGCCTGCGTGCAGACCGTTGGTGAGCTTGTCCAGGTCAATAAAGCCGGTGGGCACGCCCTGCTCCAGGCCACCGCCCTGCGCGATGGCCGCGAGCTCGTCGACGGTGTCCTGCAGCAGGTCGCCGAGCACCTTGTAGTCCTCGCCGGCGTTCTTGCGGGAGATCTGGAAGAGTTCCTGCTGAGCGCGGTCCACGACGGCGTCGATCTCCATGCCGTCTTCACCCTCATAGCCGAGCTGCACCACGTGCGTACCGGCGTTGACCAGCTGGCGGAGGATCGACTTCTCCTCGACAATCTCCGCGTAGTAGCGGGCGTTGGCGGCCGTCGGCACCTCGGAGATCAGCGTGTGCAAGTAAGGAGCGCCGCCGACACGCTCAAGCTCGTTGTTGCGGTCCAGCTGGCCTGCGACGACCACCGCGTCAATGTCGGATCCGTGCGAGTACAGGTCCGTGATGGTCTTGTACACCAGCTGGTTCGCCGGGAAGTAAAAGTCCTCCGGGCGCAACGCGTCCGAAACGTCAGTGATGACGTCCTGGTTGAGCAGCATGGCGCCAAGCACGGAACGCTCCGCGCGCTCGTCGTGCGGGGGCTGGCGGTACTCCTTCAGGTCCTTGCGGCCCCGGTTAAAGTTCGACGACCCACCGTCCCACTGGCGTGGCTCCGGTGGCGCCGAGGACTCTGGAGGCTCCGGTGGTGGAACGTAGTCGTCGTCAAAATCGTCGAAGCTCGCGGCACTCGAGTTCTCAGCCATGCAGCACCCTTTACCCTTTCGTGTTGCACAACAGCGTACCGGATTCCCCAGACATTCACGTACCGCCAGTTGAGTTATCCACAGGGGCTGTGAATAGTTTTCCATTGTGCCTGGGATCTATCCACAGGGGGTGTGCACAACTTGTGGAGAGTGTGTGGAAAAGCTATCGATAGCGCGCGCTACAGCGACCTCTTCGCAGGTCACACCACTTTTATTCAAGACGGTACCCATTGGTACCCCCGGTGGATAACCCGCTACCAGCTGGTTTGACTAGGCGCCTTCGGTGCGCTAAATACACCGTCACATGAGGGTCACACCGCCTCGCTGTGGAGAGTTATCCACAAGCGCAGGTAGGCAAACGAAAACGGGCCCCGCTCCTCACAAGCGGGACCCGTTCTCAAGCTGTTGTCGTTGGACTACCTATCGGTAATCGTCGTTATTTGCTAACGACCTCGAAGTTCACTTTGCCTTCCACGCTGTCGTGGAGGTTCACCTTGACCTGGTATCCACCGGTCTTGGTAACAAGGCCCTTCGGTACATTGATGCGGCGCTTGTCCAGGGATGGACCGCCGGCTGCCTTGACAGCTGCTGCGATGTCGCCAGGCTTGACGGAGCCGAACAGCTTGCCCTTCTCGGAGGTACGCACTGGCACCTTCACGCCGGTCAGCTGGTCGAGCTGATCACGCAGCTCCTTTGCGTGGTCCAAGTCGCGGACCTCGCGCTCCTTCTGTACACGCTGAATATCACGGATCTGCTTCTCTGCACCGCGGGTGGCTGGGATAGCCAGGCCACGTGGGAGCAGGAAGTTACGGCCATAGCCGCCCTTGACCTCGACGATCTCGCCTGCCTCGCCAAGGTTATCAACGGCAGCGGTGAGGATCAGTTTCATGAATCCTAACCTTCCTTGAGTTGAAAATGCTTATGTGTGGGAAATGCTTAGAACGGGGGCTCGTCGTCCATCCCGCCGAATCCACCGGCAGGTGGAGCCGAATTCCACGGATCGTTTTGCGGCTGCGACTGCTGTGCCTGCTGCTGTTGCTGTGCAGGCTGCTGCGGTGCCTGACCAAACCCACCCATGTTCTGAGGCTGCTGCTGTTGCTGTTGCTGCTGTGGGCGACCGTAGCCCGAGTTGCCCTCGCGTGGCGTGCGCTGCACGTTCGCGGTGGCATACTTCAGGGACGGGCCTACCTCATCAACTTCGACCTCAAACACGGTGCGGTTTTCGCCCTCGCGGGTCTGGTAGGAGCGCTGCTTCAGGCGACCGTTGACGATAACGCGCATACCCTTGGTGAGGGACTCCGCGACGTTCTCCGCCATCTGACGCCAGCAGTTACAGGTCAAAAACAGGGCCTCGCCGTCTTCCCACTGATTCGTGTCGCGGTTGAACTGGCGTGGCGTGGAAGCGATGCGGAAGTTCGCTACCGCTGCACCACTTGGAATAAACCGCAGTTCCGGGTCCGCAACCAGGTTGCCGACGACGGTGATCGGTGTATCGCCTTGTGCCATTGTTTTGACTCCTTCGTTTCCGTGGTTCCGAAAGCCGTTCTTTACTTGTCGGTTCGCAGAACCTTGGTGCGCAGCACTGATTCGCTCAGGCTCAGCACACGATCGAGCTCTTGGACGGTATCTGCTGCGCATTCAAGATTGATGACAGCGTAGATGCCCTCTTCCTTCTTGTTGATTGGGTACGCAAGACGCTGCTTGCCCCACACATCAACGTTTTCTACCTTGCCGTTTTCCTTACGGACGATCTCGAGGAACTTGTCCAGGGACGGGGCAACGGTGCGTTCATCCTGCTGTGGATCGAGGATGATCATTACTTCGTAGTGACGCACGGACCTCATCACCTCCTATGGTCTAGATTTGAATGTTTTCGGCCGCCGCATTGTGCGGTGGCAGGAGGGTCGTTGCGTCAAGCAACCCCACCAGCGTACCCCACCCGTTACGCTGGGCAAAATACTTCTCGACGCCCCCTCCGCCCTACTGCGGATTGGGCACGGCTACGAAGACCGCGAGGATCACCGGAATGACGGTAATGAAGACAAAAGCGGCAAGACCGTAGCCAACGGCGCGAGGGATTTCTTGACGGTTCGTCGCTACGAACGCTGCGGCGATGAAACCGAATCCGACTGCGATTGAGGCGATTCCGGTAACGGTTGCGGATCCCATGCTGGCTCCTTCCAATCTTCAGGGGTAGTCAGAAGCGGGTCGTGGCCGTTGTGTGCGGCAGCAACTTTGTCCTCGCGCTTGCCGAACATCTGCTGGATAACCAGCACCATAATGGCGATGATGAGTGCGTCGCGGGAGATGATGACGGTGTCCAGCAGCGCGCCAGGAGCACCCTTTTGGTCCTCGCCCATCATGTGCCACATCAGCACTGGCCACACCATCATGTCCACGGTCATCCAGGTCAGCAGCAGGCGCCAGTACGGCAGGGCAAGGACAGCGGGAACGATGAACCAGATGGAGTACTGGGGGCTCCACACCTTGTTGAAGAGGAGGAAGAAGCCGACGATGAGCACGAACAGCTCGGCGACGCGCGGCGTGCGCGGCGCCTTCAGGCCAAGCACGAGGACGGCTGCGCAGCCCGCGAGGAAGAGCACCAGCGTAACCGTGTTCAGGATGACGGGGGCTCCTTCGCCACTGTCGAATCCGCTCCAGCCGAAGACGCGGTTGATCACTGCGTAGATGGTGGTCCACTCCCAGCCGCGGTCAGTGTTCAAGCGGTTGAACTCGTTCCATGCCTCCGGGTTGTGCAGGTACACCGGCAGGTTCACCGCCACCCAGGTCAGTGCGGTGGCGGCCACCATCTTCAGGAAGGGCACGAAGGTGCGCTTCCTGATCGCCAGCACCAGGTAGGCCCCGAGGATGAACAGTGGCCACAGTTTGAATGCGGTGCCGGCGCCGATCAGGACGCCTGCCAGCCAGTACTTCTTGTTGCGCACGGCGAGCATGGCTGCCACGACGAAGAAGATGGATGGGATGTCCCAGTTGGTGAACAGGTGCATGATCAGCAACGGGGAGCCGACGACGAGCAAGGTGTCCCAGATTCGGTTACCGGCTAGCTCCGCCACCATGCGCGCCGTGACCACCCAGATGGCGGCCAGGATGAGCACGGTGACGTAGAAGTACCAGCCGGATTCCGGCAGGATGCGGGAGACCGCAAAGTAGGTGTTGCGGGAGATGAACGCGCAGAACTGCTGGAACAGGCCAGCGAGCACTGGGTACTCCATGTAGCGCGTCAGGTCACCCTCAACCCAGGAGAAGTCGTAGACGAAGCCCGGCTGGTCCAGGCCGCGGCCGCCGTACAGCGGCAGGATGTCGTTGTAGCAAAAGGAGGTGTACTGCCGGTTTCCGTCCCAGTTGACCTGCATGATGCCGTTATCGTCCAACTTGCCCATTGCGCAGTTCGACTTCGACAGCGCGCCGAGGCCAATGAAGACGTAGGCGAGCGCGAAGATGGTGCGTAGCGGCGTCCAGAACTTGGAGCGACCAATTTGGGCGAAGCGCCCCATCGGCCCGCCGAGGAACTCAACCCAACCGCGGGCGGCGGGTTCGGTGAGGGCTGGCTGGACGCGATCCTTCGGGTCAGGCCACGTGGTTGCTGTCATCGTTGCTCCGTTATCCAAAGATATCGTTTATAACCTGGTCGATTGCGTCCTGTACCGGGTCCGGCCGCGGCGCGGGCGCCGGTGCTGGCGCCGGAGCCGGAGCCGGTGCGGGGGCTGGTGCCGCCGGCTGGCCAGGTCCGGCCTCGCCCGTCGGCGCGTTGGCGTCGGCGCTTGGCGACGCCGCATCAGCCGGAGCACCCGTGGTCGAATTACCGGAGAAGCCACCGTAGTAGCCGCCCAGGTTCACGCCGCCCGAGTAGGGGTGGACGCCCCAGTACACCGGGGATGCCTCAGGGAAGTACTCGAAGTCCTGGCCCTGCAGGAGGGAGTCCAGCACGTTCTTCCAGATCCGGCCCGGGGTGTCGGCGCCGAACATGTTGCCGCCGTAGGAGTTGAAGATGGCCGAGGTGTTGTCGGCAGTGCCCACCCACACGGCCACGGCGAGCTGCGGCGTCGAGCCGACGGTCCAGGCGTCCTTGTTCAGGCCGGTGTTGCCCAGCTGGGCAGTACCGGTCTTCGCGGCCGACGGACGGCCGCCGGCCAACACGGCGTTGGAGTACGGGACGACGGACTGCATCGCCTTAATCACGTTGTCGGCGACTTGCTGGGAAACACGGCGCTCCGTGTAGCCCGGGTCGAACTCGTAGAGGACCTCGCCGTAGGCGTCGGTGACGCGCTGCACGAAGTGTGTCGGGTGCGCCAGGCCGCGGTTCGTCAACGTGGACACCGCCGTAGCCATATCGAGCACGCGGGACTGGTACTGGCCCAGCACGATGCCCTCGTAGGGCTGGCCACCGTTTTCACGCAGCGTCACCGGGATACCTGGGATGGAGCGGGCCACGCCGAGAGCGTGCGCCATGTCCGCGGTGTCCTGCGTGGTGTTATCCAGGTCATCCTGAATGCGCATGAACGCGGTGTTCGAGGAGGTGCGGGTGGCATCCAGCATGGAGATCATGCCTGCGCCGCCGCCGTCCCAGTTCGTCACCACGTGGCCACCCGGCAGCGTCACAGGGGTTGCCGAGTACATCGCGTTGAGCGGGATGCCCTGCTGCAGCGCCGCGGCCAGCGCGAAGATCTTGAAGGTGGAACCGGTCTGCAGACCTGCGTTGGCGTAGTCCCAGCCGGAGGGGTCGTCGCCGCCGTAGTAGGCGCGTACTGCGCCCGTCTTCGGGTCGATGGCCACGACGCCGGTGCGGGCGTCGTCCTGCAGGAGCGAAAGCTGCTCGCGGGAAATCCGCTCGACCTCTGCCTGCGAGTTCGGGTCAATCGTGGTGGTGATCTTCAAACCACGGTTGGTAAGGTCCGACTCGGAGATGCCAATGGTGGCCAGCTCCGTCATCACCTGGTTCTTAATCAGGCCGTTCGGGCCGCTGGCCTCGGTGTAGGCCGAGTAGGTCGCCGGATCGCGGGTCTCCGGGTACTGCAGCCCGGCGCGCTTCGCAGGGTCGAGCTTGTTCGTCTCAACGAGCCCATCCATCACGTAGTTCCAGCGGGCTTTCGCGCCATCAGGGTTGGTCCACGGGTCGAGCTGGCTCGGCAGCTGGATGGAGGACGCAAGCACGCCGCCCTCCTCCAGCGTCAGCTCGCTGGCCGGCTTGTCGAAGAATGCGTGCGCAGCAGCCTCGATGCCGTATGCGTTGCGCCCGAAGTAGACGGTGTTGAGGTAGGCGTTGAGGATTTCTTCCTTGGTCCAAGAGTGGGTCATCTTGATGGAGTACACCAGCTCCTTGGCCTTGCGCTCATAGGAGTGCTCATTGCCGACCAGGGCGTTCTTCACGTACTGCTGCGTAATCGTGGAGCCACCACCGGCTGATGCGTTGCCGGTAATCTGGCCGATCACGGCGCGACCGAAGCCGGTGAAGGAGAAGCCGGAGTTGTCCCAGAAGTCGCGGTCCTCGGCAGCGAGGACGGCGTTTTGCACGTCAACTGGCACCTGCTCCAGCGGGATCTGAACGCGGTTGCCCTCCGGCGGCACGATGCGAGCCAGGTCGGTTTTGCCGTCGTTAAAGTAGAGGTTTGAGATCTGCGCCGTTTCGATCTCATGCGGCTCCGGGATGTTCGCCCGCTGGTAGTTCCAGATAAACCACACAGCTGGGATGCTGGCCAGCAACACCACGAGCAGGAGCATGGCTAGGACCCATTGGCCCGTCCGCGACCGGGACTTGGATGGGGTCTTGGTTTTCTCGTCTACGTTAGTCACACATTGTCCCTGTACGATCACCTACAGAATTGCTACAGCACACACTACCCGTACCGGGCGTTTTTACCGCACTGGAGTGGCGGTCCATTCTTGCAACAAGTGGTTCCAGTGGCAGTGGGGGCACACTTCCACCTTGTGCACGGTGATTGGGCCGACCTCACCCACAAGGGTGTCAATCTCGGCCTCGCTGCGTGCGGTGCCGGTGCGACGTCCAAGCTTTTCGCTGTACACCCAGCGCACTTCTCGCAAGTCACGGCCGCAAATTGGGCAGTTTCTTTTCGACGCCTCTCCGTGATGTTCTGCGGCTGCGCGGAGAAGGAAGTCGGCGTCGCAAAGCTCTTCTCTGGGAATGTGCCCGGCGTGATAGGCGCGAAGGGCCGCCCGGCGTTGCCATTCGTGCGAAACTTCGTGCTGGTAGGTGAACATCGCCGCCATACTAGCGCAACAACATAGTTTCCTTCGCCTATGTATAGAATGATGCGTTGCACGTTTTGTTCGTCTCTTTTGTACAAGGCAGGTCCTTATGGCTGATCGTCCTGACCCGTTGGAGTTGGCACAGCGTATTCGCCCGGCGATGACGAGTTTGTATGTCGCGTATTTCCGAAATACGGAACGCTCCGACCTCACCGGCCCCCAGCTTTCGATCTTGCGTCGCCTCGAGGTGGAAGGGCCGAGCCGGATCAGCCATATCGCCACGTCAGAGGGCGTGCGGATGCCGACGGCCTCGAACACCATCAACCAACTGGAGAAGCGCGGCCTCGTGCACCGCACGCGCTCCGCGGAGGACAGGCGCGGCGTGCTCGTCGACCTGACTGACCAGGGCAAACGCGAGCTGAGGCGAGTGGGCAAGGAACGCACGCAGTACCTCGCGGATATGCTCGCCACGCTTGATGACGCCTCGCTGCAGCAGCTCGACGCCGCCACCGAGGCAATTAATACCCTGGCAGACGTCTACGCGAACCCGGAAAGCTAATACACTAGGTCGGTATGGCGCCACGATCTTTCTCTTCTGAACTAGCCCAGTCCTTTGAGTCTGAGCGCCCACTTCGAGTGCTCGTCGGTTGGGATGCTTCCAACTCGGAGGCGATCGAGTTCGCCGCCTGGCTGGGGCGGAGCCTGCCCGTGACGGTGCGGGTTGCGGCGTCGGTGTCGGGTTCGTGGACGAAGTCGCTGTCGTCGAAGAAGTACGACAAGTGGCTGCAGAAGCAGCGAGACACCATCAGCGAGAAGGCCACGAAGGCGCTGAAGCACGAGTTGCCGCGTTCGCAGTGGGCGGACCCGGTGGCGCAGGTGCTGGAGCGCGGCAGCCTCGCGGAGTGCCTGTTCGAGATGGCGGACGGTTTTGAGGCTGATATTTTGCTGCTCGGCTCGAAGTCGAAGACGTCGAAGGGCCGTTTCCGGCCGACCTCCGACGCGGACGAGATGATGCACTCCTCCCCGCTTCCGCTGGGCCTGGCGCCGAAGGGCGTGCAGCTTTCGAAGAAGGGCATCACCCGCGTCACCTACTCGCTCATCGACTCTGGCGCGGTGCAACCGAGCTTCTCCGGCCTGGCGTACGCCACCACGCTCGCCAGCCTTCTCGACGTCCCGCTGCGCATCATCGCGTTTTCCCCCAGCGAGGGCGGCGGTTTCGATGACCAGGAAGACCAGATGGAGTGGAACGAGGCCGCGCTCGGCCTGTTGGACCGCGCACGCGACTCGGCGTTTGCTGTCGCGGAACACCTCGGGCCGGAGCACACCGAGCGTCTCGACGTCTCCAACTTCGTCGCCACCGGCAAGGGTTGGAAGAAGGCCATCGACTCGGTGAAGTGGAAGAAGGGCGACATTTTGTGCCTGGGCTCGAAGTCCTCGGGCCCGCTCAAGCGCGTGTTCGTTGGCACCCGCGAGGGCGAGTTCATCCGCTTCGCCCCGGTGCCCGTCATCGTGTACCCACGAGGGAAGCACTAACCATGGCTGACGTGTTTGACCACCCCGAAAACGATCTGCATTCCGGCGCGGACCGCTTCTCCCGCGTCCGGCCGGAACCGGCCAGCTTCGACGAGCTGGCCTTAGAGCCGGACCCGCTGGAGGTCGCGCGGCGCAACAAGGCGTCGACGAAGCAGGCGATCACGCTTGCGGTGGTGACGGTGCTTGGCACGCTGCTGTTCGCGTGGGCACTCGCCGCCGTCGCCCGCGTGCAGGGCGGCCCCCTGTGCGAGGCCGGGGACGCGGCGTGGCTGTGCACCGAGTCGTGGCGGACGTGGTGGGCCGTCGTCACCTCGATTCCGCCGGTGGCGGGCCTACTCACCTGCGCGGTGCTGATGGTGCGCAAGCTCAACCGCTACGAGCGCTGGATCCCCTGGATGGGCGTGTTCTGGCTGCCCATCGTGCCGTTCACCATGTGGTGGCTGACGGTCACGATTGGGATGCTGGCGCTTGATGCGACGCACTAGCGCAATCTGCGCAGTACGGGTTCTCCTCCCGGCAGGCCTCGCAGCTTAAGTACTGGTGGCGGCACTCCGGCTCGTTCACGCAGTTATAGAACATGTTCGACGGCGCCCCGCAGTGCACGCAGTGGCCAAGCTGCACATAGTCCGGGTCATTCTCCGGGCCGAACTCGGTGTGCATCCGCTTATCAAACACGTACAGCGAGCCCTCCCACAGGCCCGAGTTGCCGTACTTCTCGCCGTAGCGGACGATGCCGCCGTCGATCTGGTAGACCTCCTCGAAGCCGCGGTTCTTCATCAGGCTGGACAGGATCTCGCAGCGGATACCGCCGGTGCAATAAGAGATGACTGGCTTGTCCTTCATCCAGTCGTACTTGCCGCTCTCCAGCTCCTTGATGAAGTCGTGGGTGGTTTCCACGTCCGGGACCACGGCGTTCTTAAACTTGCCAATCTCAGCCTCGCGGGCGTTGCGGCCGTCGAAAAACACAACATCCGGGTTGTTGGCCACCAGCTCGTTGACCTCCTCCGGCTTCAGGTGTGTGCCGCCTCCGACGACACCGTGCTCGTCGACCTTCAGCTCGCCCGGCGCGCCGAACGCCACGATCTCATCGCGCGCCTTGACCGACAGCTTCGGGAAGTCCTCCGCGCCGCCCTCGGACCACTTGAACTCGATGCCCCGGAAGTACTCCTTCGTCTTCTTCACGTAGGTCTTGCAGGCCTTAATGTCACCGCCGACGGTGCCGTTGATACCGTCCTTCGAGATCAGGATGCGGCCGGTCAGTCCCAGGCCCTCGCAGAGGTCGCGCTGCCAGAGGCGTACCGCGTCCGGGTCCGCGATGGGCTGGAACTTGTAATACAGGAGGATCTTGCTCGTCATGCCCACGAGTTTAGCGCTTGTGGTAGAGCCCCTTCTTCCAGTACTTCGGCTCCGAGGTCACTAGCACGCCCAGGTTACGGAAAATGCCCTCGTCGACGGAGCCAAGAATGGTGCTGGTGTGCGCGTCGCAGCCGCGCAGGTTCTTCAGCTGCTCCAGCGCCGCCGCCGCATCACTGCTTGTCGACGCCGACACCGACAACGCAATGAGCACCTCATCAGTATGTAGCCGCGGGTTCACGGACCCGAGGTGGCGCGTCTTCAGCGTCTGGATCGGCTCGATGGAATCCGGCGACAGGAGGTGGACGGAGTCGTCGATCCCCGCGAGCACCTTCAGCGCGTTGAGCAGCACCGCCGCCGACGGGCCCAACAGGTCCGTGGTCTTGCCGGTCACGATGGTGCCGTCAGGCAGCTCCAGCGCAGCGCCCGGCGTGCCGGTGGTTTGTGCGACCTCCAGGGCCGGAGCGACCACCACGCGGTCCTGCGGGGTCACCTCCGCCTTGCGCATGATGTTCAGGATCCGGTCGGAGACGGTGTGGTCGGAGTCGTCGCGGCGCTCGTCCACGAGCGTCTTGTAGTAGCGGCGCACGATCTCCTGCTTCGCGGCGTGGCGGCAGGCGGCGTCATCACTAATGCAGTAGCCCGCCATGTTCACGCCCATGTCCGTCGGTGACTGGTACGGCTCCTCCCCCGTCACCTCACGCAGCAGCGCCTTGAGCAGCGGGAACACTTCGATATCACGGTTGTAGCTGGTGACGGTCTCCCCGTAGGCGTCCAGGTGGTACTGGTCGATCACGTTGACGTCATCAAGGTCGGCCGTCGCGGCCTCGTACGCGAGGTTCACCGGGTGCGACAGCGGCAAGTTCCAGATGGGGAACGTCTCAAACTTGGCGTAGCCAGCGTTAATACCGCGACGGTGCTCGTGGTAGATCTGGCTCAGGCACGTGGCCAGCTTGCCGGAGCCCGGGCCCGGTGCCGTCATCACGATCAGGTCGCGGGACGTCTCCACGTACTCGTTGCGGCCGAAGCCCTCCTCGGATACGATGCGCTGCGTATCGTGCGGGTACCCGGCAATCATGTAGTGGCGCGACACCGTCAGGCCCAGACGCTGCAGCCTCTCAATGAACGCCTCCACCAGCGGGTTCTCACCCTCCAGCTGGGTCACCACCACATTCTCGACGAGGAACCCTCGCTCCCGGAACACGTCCACGAGGCGCAGCACGTCCTCCTCGTAGGAAATCCCGAGGTCCGCCCGCATCTTCTGGCGCACCACGTCACCCGCATTAAACGCGATCACGATCTCGACCTCATCCTTGATGCGGTCCAACATCGCAATCTTGTTATCCGGCGTAAACCCCGGCAGCACGCGGGAGGCATGATTGTCGTCGAAGAGCTTGCCACCCATCTCTAGGTAGAGCTTTCCCCCAATTGCTTTTCGTCGGGCCGAAATGTGCTCCGACTGCATCGCAATGTACTTATCCCGATCAAATCCAACGCTATATGGCATGGAACCTGAAGTATACCGGGCCAGCCCGCGCATCTCTATTTGTGCACGTTGGGGCGGGGTTGGTTCCCGTCGACCTCTTACGGTCGACCAACCCTGGTCAGGGCGAAATCAGGTTTTTGGCGTCGAAAAGCCCCAAATTGCCGTGACCTGCATTGGTCGACGCTAAGAGGTCGACCGGAGCGGAAGCGGGTGCGCACTGTACCTTAATCGGTGAGATATAAGGAGTAGCAGAGTCCAATGCCCGAAGGCCACGTCATCCACCGCCTCGCCCGCCACTTGAACGACACGTTTGCGGGGCAGCCCATCGAGATTTCCTCCCCGCAAGGACGTTTCGACGTCTCCCCGCTCGCTGGCGCCACCCTGACGGAGGCCCGCGCGGTGGGCAAGCACCTGTTCCTGGAGTTCTCCACGGCGACGGTGCATGTGCACCTGGGCCTGATTGGTTCCTTCCGTTTCGAACCGGCGGAGGACGTGTGGGGCCAGATCCGGCTGCGGCTGGCCAACGAGGACGTGGCGGCGAACCTGCGCGGCCCGCAGTACTGCCGCTACGTCTCCCCACCGGAGGAGCAGGTGATTCTGGACCGCAGCGGCGAAGACCCCCTTGACCCGGACGCGGACCCGGAGGCGCTGTGGGAGAGGGTGCGGGCGTCGAGACGCACGATTGGGTCATTGATGATGGACCAGCAGTACTTCGCGGGCGTGGGCAATATATACCGTGCGGAGCCGCTGTTCCGCCTGGGTATTTCCCCGTTCGTGCCGGGCCGCGCGTTGGACCACGAGGCGTTCCTGCGCCTGTGGCAGGACGTGCGCGAGCTGATGGAGTACGGGGTGGAGCACGGCCGGATAGATACTGTGCGCCCCGAGCACAGCCCCGAGGCGATGGACAGACCACCCCGGAAGGACGACCACGGCGGTGAGGTCTACGTGTACCGCCGCGCCGGCGAGCCCTGCTTTGTTTGTGGCACACCAATCGAGGTGCGCAAGTACGAGGGCCGCAATTTGTTCTGGTGCCCCTCCTGCCAGGCGGAATAGCGCGTAGAATGGCGGAATGTTTGCTGCACCGTTTGCCTATTCCGCCGCGGAGATTCGAGCCGCGGAAGCTCCCCTCCTTGCCGCTGAGGCGTCTCCAGATGCGTTGATGCAACGCGCCGCGCATGCTGTGGCGCGCGTGGCGCGCGAGATGTCGGGGCCGCGGGAGCGAGTGTTGTTGCTGGTGGGCCCGGGCGGCAACGGTGGGGATGCGCTGTACGCGGGGGCGGAGCTCGCCAGGGAGGGATGGCAGGTCGAGGCCTGGCTGCCGCTGGGCAGGGCGCAGCAGCGGGCGTTGGATGCGTTTGTGGGGGCCGGAGGTGGGGTCGTCGAGAAGCCTGGGGCGTGCGACCTCCTTATCGACGGCCTCTTCGGCCTCGGCGGGGCCGGCGACCTGCCCGACGCTGTCGCCGACATCGACGCGAACCAGGTGCTGGCCGTGGACGTGCCGAGCGGCGTGGATGCCGACACCGGCAAGGCCGGCCGCAACGCGCTGCAGGCCAACGTGACGGTGACGTTCGGCGGGTGGCGCTACGCGCATGCCCTCTCGACGCGCTGCGGGAATGTGCTGTGCGCGGACATTGGCCTACCACTGCCGGAGAGCCACGTGCGGGCGTACCGCGCGGTGCCCAACACGGGCCTGGACCTCGAGGGCATCAGGCCGATGGGCCCGGTGCCGGTGAGCGTCAAGGAGCCCGGCGCCGATGACGACAAATACACAGGCGGTGTGGTCGGCATCCACGCTGGCAGCGGCACGTATCCGGGCGCGGCGCTGCTGTGCACGGCTGGGGCGGTGACGGCGACACCGGCGATGGTGCGGTTCGCGGGCGCGCAGGCGCTTGAGGTGGTACGGGCGCGGCCGGAGGTCGTGGCCACCCGCGAGTTGGAGCAAGCCGGTCAGGTGCAGGCGTGGGTGTGCGGCCCTGGTATCGGGATCGATGGGGAGGCGGATGCTGCCGTCGATTGGGTGTTGCGGCAGGGTGTGCCGGTGGTGCTCGACGCGGATGCGCTCACCCTTGTGGCCCGCGCGCCGCGTAAGTTGGCGCGGGTTGTGGTGACCCCGCACGACGGTGAATTTTCACGCCTATATACAGGTATGACCAACGATCGCGTCGAGGAGACTGCCGACTGCGCACGGGCGCTCGGCTGCACGGTGGTCCGGAAGGGGCGTGCCACGGTCGTTTCAGACGGCCAGGAATCCATCCTTATCGACGCCGGCTCCTCCTGGGCCGCCACACCCGGCTCCGGCGATGTGCTTGCCGGGATTATTGGGGCTCGTGTGGCGCGCGACGGGATAGACGACGTCCTACTTTTGGCCCAGTCGGTTCAGGTACACGCGGTGGCTGCGTGGCTCGCTTCCCGGACACCGTACGGCCACGCACAGACTTCTGCTAGCGAAATTGCATCCAATGTGCGTAGCGCTACGGCGTGGTGCGCACGTTTTTAGCAAAAGCAGTGTATGTGGGTCTAAATTACACCGCTGTAATTTAATGCCGATGAACTGCATTTTCACCCTCCACACCCCCAGAAAGGGTTAGGTGGGGTATGGTCCCTTTGTTTGGTTTGTGGCTTCCTTAAATGTAGATGTTGAACAATCCCGCAAACACATGTCATGGACCTGCGAGTATGTGAATATTAAGGTTTATTTACGTTTTTCCTGGATAAATACAGAAACACGCGTCAACGAACGAATACGTTTCCGCAGCTCCCTCGGCTACACTCAGAAATATGTTCAACAATCGGAGACTCCAAGCAATCGCAATCGCGCTCTCGCTCGGCGCGTGCGCCATGGTCGCCCCTTCCGCTGAAGGCGCAACCGTTGGCGAGAATGTCTCCGGCGTATGCTCCATCCGCCTTAACGCCGAAGAGACAAAGCTTTATGAGCAGTCGAAAGGCAAGGCGGCAAGCTTCGACGTCGACAAGGCGTGGAAGCTCGCATTCGAGCAGGCTTTCCCAGCAGCCAAGATGCACGGCGAGAAGCTGTACAACGATCTGAAGTCGGACTTTGCGTACCAGCAGCAGTTCCAGCCAGATCCTCGCCCGAAGCTCGCTGAGCTCGCTAAGCAGGTCGCTGAGGACTCGGAACTGCCAGAGTCTGTCGCACTCGACTACGTCACCCACAAGTGGAGCGACGCAGTCGTGGCAGGCTTCGAGAACCCGGGTCGCCTCCCAGAGATCCTGGAGTACGACAAGTACTTCGAGAACGGCGAGATCCCAGCCTCGAAGCAGTCGTTCCGCGCACCGGAACCAGTCTTCCCGACCATCGGTGACCGCGACGCCCTGATCCAGGAGAAGAAGGACCAGTTCAAGGGCCTCACCGACGAACAGGCAGCTGCTTGGGTTGACCAGTTCGAGAACCAGGAAGGCGTCGCAGAGACCCGCACCATGGCGGAAGTCGAAGCAGCGCTGAACCAGTCGAAGGACAACTGCCGCGACGGCAAGTCCGGCATCGTGCTCTTCCCAACGCAGCACTCCAACCCGGACGCAGTCTCGCAGGGTGCTGAGGGCACTGAGCGCAGCAAGGAGCAGCCAACCACCACGCCTTCCTCTCCGACCACCACGGTTTCCGTTGACGTTCAGGTCAACCCATTGAACGGGAAGACCACCGTCACCCAGGAGCCTTCGAAGACAGTCGATACGAGCGATAACTCGGCTGCCCTTATCGGTGGCATTGTTGGCACCATCGTGATTGCAATCCTGGCGGTCCTCGGCCTGACGGCAGCCAAGATGCTGTAATCTCATCTCCATGGAGTCTCGGAGATTTTTCACTGGCGTTGTAGCCCTCGGGCTCAGCGCCAGTTTGTTGTCTCCAGTCGCGGACGCCGCCGTCATCGGCCCCCAAGATCCCGCAACGAAACTCTGCGCGTTCTACCTCTCCCCCGCCGAATACGCCCGCCTCATGAACGCAGCGCGCCTCCACTTCTCCGCGCCCGAAAAAGAGTACGCGCTGGACTATCAAACATTCCGGCAAGCATTTCCGGAGCTGGGGAAGGTCGAAGAGGACGTCTATAAGCGGATTAGGGAAGAGGAAGGGCGAGAGTTTCTCGCTCCCAGCAACTTCGCGCGGCCCGACTCGCTGCAGCACACGTACGCGGTTGAGGCCTTCACAGAGGCGGGGCTGCCCGCGAGTGTCGCCGAGTGGTACCTCTTCAAGTACAGTCCGCAGCGCACCACACCGCAGGCGTCGGCGGATGACGTGCTGACCTACCACTACTACGAACTCATGGGGCAATACCAGGTGCTCGGGCCAGGGCAACGCGCCCTGTTCCGGCCGGTCACCCAAGCCACTGAAACCCCAGACATCGCGCGCGAGCTCCAAACCCGCTTCCCCGGGCTCAGCGACGCCGCCGCAACCGCCTGGGCGCAGCAGTACGCAGACACGTTCTTCTACACCAACCTGCGGCGCGTCAAGGAATACGTCAGCCTACGGGAGCGGGCTGAGCAGCTCTGTGCCGCCGGCGGCGACGCCACCCTGGCGCTCCCGATCCCGCCGAACGCGGTGAATACGGTGGTGCCGCCGATCCCCGAGCCGACCACCAGCACCGCGGTTACGGTGGCGCCGAAGCCCTCGACGCCCGCTGCACAAGCGCCTGCGCCGACCGCAACGGCCACAACGAAGCCAGCCCCAACCACAACCACGCCCGCGCCCACAACCACGACCCCGACCGAGACCGAGGAAGAGAAGGAGCTCACGCCGCTCGCGATCGCCGGGATCGTGCTGGGTGTGCTGGGCGCGGTGCTAGCGGGAGGCACCCTTATCATGCAGGCTCTCAACCTGGGGGCGTTCGCCTAACACGCCCGGTGTAGGTTGTCACGTGTGAGTAAACAGTCGTCGCTTCCTATGCTGCCTCTTTCCGCGATGAGCTTCGCGGCGTTCGTCTACGTCACCTACGAGATGTTCGCGGTCGGCCTGATTCGACCCATGGCGCAGGACCTCGGCGTGACGGAAGGCCAGATCGGCCTCCTCATGAGCGTGTACGCCGGTCTGGTCGCCGTGGTGACCATCCCGCTGATGCACTTCACGCGCAACTGGGACCGCAGGCCCGTCTTCCTGGCCACGCTCGGCTTCCTCGCCGGGGGCGTGATTCTGCAGGGCATCGCGAACAGCTACGCGGTGCTCGTCGCTGCCCGCGTGACCGCGGCGTTTACGCACGGGCTGTTCTGGTCGCTGATCAACCCGATGGCGGCACGGCTGGCGCCGAAGGGGATGACGGGCAAGGCGGTGGCGACGGTGTCGTTCGGGTCGACGATGTCGGCGGTGATCGGTACGCCGTTGACCACCATGCTCGGCGGGATGATCGGGTGGCGCGGCTCTACCTGGGTGTTGGGCGTCGCGGTGATTTTCTCGGTGGTGGCGTTGGTGGCGTCGCTACCCTCGATGCCGGCGAAGCACCCGGAACCGGCAACGGGGGCGAAGCGGACAAAGTCGGCGATCCCGTCGCTGGTACTCTTCCTGACGTTCAATGTCACCGCCGTGTTCACCACCTTTACCTACCTGGCGCTGCTCATGACGACGACAGCCGGGCCGAAGCTGGTCCCGTTCGGGCTGTCCCTCTTCGGCATCTGCGGGGTGATTGGCGTGTTGACGGCGGGCAACACGGTGGACCGGCGCATGATCCGGGTTAACGGGTTCGTCGCCGTGCTGCTGGTCGGGTCGGCGGCGCTGGGGCTGCTCGCACTGGAGACGAAATCGGTGCTGCTCATCATCGCGATGATCATCGTGTTCGGGCTGGCGAACGGGGCGCTGCCGCCGTCGGCAACCACCATCTTCCTGCACGCCGGAAAACGCAACGAAGACCTGGCAAGCTCCATCTACGTGGTGACCTACCAGGTCGGGATCGCGGCCGGATCCGCGCTCGGCGCCGCGGTGGTGGACGCGGGCTTCCTGCCCGGCACGCTCTGTATGACGGCCGGACTGGCGGCCTGCGCATTCATCACCCTGGTGCTTGGGTCGCGCCCGAAGCTACGCTAGCACCCGCTCGCGCGACACGTGGCCGTCGCGGACGCGGACTACCTCGTCGCTCTCGGAGATGAGGCTGGCGTTGTGGGTGACAAACCCGCAGGCGACGTCGTGCTCCTGCACCAGGGTCCGCAGCAGTGCGACGATCTCGTGGGAGCGCTCCGAGTCGAGCGCCGCCGTCGGCTCGTCCGCGAGGATCAGCTTCGGCTCCCCCATCAGCGCACGGGCAATGCCGACGCGCTGGCGCTGCCCGCCGGAGAGCTGCTGCATGCTGCGGTCCCCGAGGCCGTCCAGGCCTACTTCCGCGAGCAGCTCGTTCGCGCGGTCCACGCGAGGCTTCACGCCACGAATGTGGTCGGTGACCAGCAACTGATCCCGGACGTTCAACGCCCCGATCAGGTTGGCCTGCTGGAAAATCATCCCGATCTTCTGCAGGCGGACTTCGTCGGAGACCGGGGTGGCGTCGACAAGAACGGTGCCGCTGTCCGGGGTGAGCAGGCCCGCCGCCGCGGAAAGCAGGGTGGACTTGCCGGAGCCGGACTCACCAATGATGAAGGTGAGGTGGCCGGGGTTGGCGTCGAAACTGACGTTATCCAGCGCCGTGAGTGTGTCCTCGCCGTCTTGGTACGTGACGGTGACGTTTTCCATGTGCAACATTTACGCAATACCTCCCAGTGCGAGCTGCGGCTCAACTTTTGTAATTTGGCGCGTCGCGATGAACGCGCCCACCATCCCGATCGCCCAAATCGCGAGCGGCGGGCCGGCGACCGTGAGCACCGTCAGCGAGAACGGCGCCACCTTCGACGCCGCCAGGCCAATGCCCAGCGCGATCAGCGCGCCAACCGCCGCGCCGATGCCCAGCAGCACCGCCGCCTGACCCAGCGCATCCTTGCGCAAGTAGCTATTCGACGCCCCAATCGCCTTCAAAATGGCCAGGTCACGGGTGCGCTGCATGGTCCACACCGTCAAGAAGGCCACGATGACCAGCGCCGCGATGGCGTACAGGAAGCCCAGGATCATGTTGAAGGACGCCTGCTCCGACTTGTACGCAGCCAGGCCGTTGAAGGAGTCCTTCATACTCATGCCACGGTCATCGCTAGCGAGCAGCACCGTGCCGTCCGCGTCGGTGTGCATAGCGGCCTTCCAGTCCTCCGTGTTCACCCACAGGACCGCGGTGTGGGAGAAGTACAAGTCATCCGTGACGGCGTCGACGGTGATCGGGGTGCCGCCGACGGAGAGCTCGTCGCCAGGAGCGACGTTCAGCGAACGCGACGCGACCGCGCCGTCGCCGAGCACCTCGCCGCCGGGCAGCTCCGTGCCCTTCGGCAGACCCAGGATGGAGATGGACTCCTCCTTGCCGTTCTCGCGCAGCAGCAAGGTTTGGCCGGTGCCCAGCGGGACCGTGCCCTCCTCCGCCGTCACGCGCGACGTCATATAGGAAGGCTCATCCATGTCCTGGAAGACGACCGACTTTGCATCCAGTGCCTCCAGGGCCTCCGTGTTCTGCTTGCCCAAACCGTTGGTCAACCCGGTCAGCATCACCACGAGCAACGTGATCAACCCGACCGTGCCGACAATGAGGCCGAACCGCCCCTTGGCTTTCACAATTTCTCTCAATCCGACGAACATGCCCACATTGTGCGTGTGAGCAGGCATAATCCACATCGGGAGCGGGGTTGAACCTCGAATCAACCGTCCGGTTGATGCGCTCTCAATCGCATGTCGGGTGCAGCGTCTAAGGTGATCTGCGTGAACACCACCAACCGGATCCTCACCTTCCTGCGCGTCAGCCTGCACGTACTCGTTGCCGTGCTGCTGCTCGTCGGCGTTGTCTCCAGCGGGTGGAACCCGCTGGCCATCTGCATGGCGGTCCCCTTCGCGTTGCTCTACCTGGCCGGGACCGTGGCCTACAACGAAGGCAAGCGCTTCCCCCGCGCTGCTATGTACACCTGGCTCGCCGCCGTCCTCGCGCTGTGGGTGGTTATGGCGCTGCACGCCGCGGAGTTCGTCTGGCTGGAGTTCCCGCTGGTCATCCTGGTCTCCGTGGTGCTGCCCACCTGGTCCGGTATCGCGGTGGCGGCGCTGCTGCTGGCATTCACGCTGTCGGTCACAGCGCCGGGCGCGGGAATCGGCGGAGTGGTCGGACCGCTGCTCGGCACCGTGCTGGCGCTGCTGATCTACCACTCCTACCGGGCACTCCGCGCCGAAGCCGACCACTACAAACACCTCGCCTACGAACTCCAGGCCACCCACATGGAACTCGCCGCCGCCGAACACGCCTCCGGCGTCCTCGAGGAACGCGCCCGCCTCTCCCGCGAAGTCCACGACACCATCGCGCAAGGCCTCAGCTCCATCGTGCTGCTCGGCCGCACGCTGGACAAACAGATCACCGAGCCCGGCGCGAAACAGATCCTCGACACCATCCGCGCCACCGCCTCCGACAACCTCGCCGAAGCACGCCGCTTCGTCGCCGTCAACGCCGGGCCCGCCGAACCCCTGCCACGCAGGCTGGAGGAGCTCGCGCGGGGAGCGGAGGGGCGTCAACAAGCACTCGGGCAACGGCTCACGGTGGACCTCAACGTCGAGGACGTGCCCGAGCCCGCCGCCGGCGTCATCGAGCGAGTCGTGCGCGAGGGGCTCTCCAACATCGTGCGCCACGCCGGCGCCACCCGCGCCGTGGTCACGGTGGAGAAGCTTGGGGACGTCGCCACCGTCGACGTCTTCGACAACGGCCGCGGCATCACCGGGCCCGAAGGCTACGGCCTGCGCGGGCTGCGGGCGCGCGTCGCGGAAGTCGGCGGCACCCTCAGCGTCGAAGGTAACGTACTAGCAGCAAGCATCCCCCTGGGAAAGGACACCCATGAGTGAGATCAACGTCATGCTTCTCGACGACCACCCCGTCGTCCGCGCCGGCCTCCGCGCAGTGCTCGACTCCTTCGGCGACATCACCGTTGTTGGCGAAGGCGCGGACGGGCGCGCCATCGAGCGGATGCCCGACAACGTCGACGTTGTGGTCACCGACATCCAGATGCCGCACGTGGACGGCATCGAAGTCACCCGCCGCCTCGGCGAAGCAGGCGGCCCGCCCGTGCTCATCCTGACCACCTACGACACCGAAGCCGACGTCGTCGCCGCCGTCGAAGCCGGCGCCCTCGGCTACCTGCTCAAAGACGCCCCCGAGGACGAACTCCACGATGCTATCGTCGCCGCCTCCCAGCGCAAACGGGTCTTATCCCAGGAAGTCGCCGGGGTCCTCGCCGAGCGCCTCATGCGCCCCGACGAAGCCTTAAGCGCCCGCGAAATCGAAATCCTGCGCGCCCTGCAGACCGGCGCCTCCAACCGCGCCATCGCCGACCGACTCTTCATCTCGCAGGCCACGGTGAAAACCCACCTGATCCACATCTATAACAAACTCGGCGTGGACAACCGGACCGCCGCCGTGGACCGGGCGAGGGAGCGCAAGATTATTTAGGTGTTGGTTGGGCGCTAGATTGCTCGGCAGTGCTTGAGCTTGAATCCTTTTCCTCGTGGAGGCTTTTTCTGCGCTGGGAAGACTTCCGATGCTGGCTTCGGTGCATAAGCACTAGCACTCGGCGCAACCGAAATTGCTGCCCCCGTGAAAGCTAAACTTACTATCCCAACTACTCATGAACGGAGCGGCTTTCGAATGACCAGTCTTTCTTCCTTGTCAAATGGTGAGCTGCAAGGCTTTTACGAAGAGCTTTACGTGTATTGCTCTGAAAAGGATTCTTACCACATTGCAGAGCGTTTCCAGAAGGAACTCAAACTTTCCTTCTCCGAAATTGACGCTCTTCCTGATTTCACAGTTAGTGAATGCGATGAAGACGAGTACGAACTTGCTAAAGAATTAGAACCTGGTAGCAATCAGGAGAGCTTTCGTCCATACGTGATTACCCAGCACTTCTTCTTGGAAGTCTTAAACCTAAGTGACCAGGTAATTGACCCTATTAGTGATGCTGTTTTCGAAGCCGTTCAACGAGCGACAGAAGATGTCCCATACTTCAGTTTCATGGGCTTTCTCAAGGACAATCGCTCTGAGGATAAGTAGAACCGGATCGAAATCGATAGCTCTTTTTCTCTAAGTTCGAGCGTTGAGCTGGACGTGCACGCAAAAGACCAGGTCGCTGATTGTTAATGTGGGTATTTGGCGCTAACCGCGGCAGAACGTGCACCAAATTCCCGATTTTCCGGAAAGGTGCCTGGCTATTTCCCCAGGTCGCGATCTCTGCGCAAAGGAATTTGGTGTCACCCTCGCCGACCCGAGTGACAAAAGACGCAACCCACTTTTCACGACCTGGGCTTTTACCGGGTTCAGCCGACAGGATTGCGTCCATTGTCACTCGCTCCCCACTCCATGCACCAAATTCCAGCATTTGAAAAGCGGCCCCAGGATACCTGCACGCCACAGAAGTGCTAGATGTTTTTAGGCCTGGAATGTGGTGCAGCGCTACCCAAAAGCACTCCCAGAAGGGCCAGGCCGGCGCAGGTGAGGATGCCGTTGGCCATCGATGCGGTCGGGTTGGACCCGAGCGCCACCAGGGGAGGGACCAGGCCGCCGATGATGAATTGGAAGAAGCCCATCGCGCCGGTGCCGGCGCCGATCCCGATGTCCCGGATCTCCTCCACGGCGAGCGCCGAGGCGTTGGCCATGATGAACCCGGCCATGGCGGACAGCGTGGCGATGAAGGGGAGCATCGTGAGGTTGGGACCGAGCTGGCTGTAAGCGAGCAGGATCAGCCCGGCGAGGATGTCAACAGATAACGCCACAACGAGCAGGGTGCGTGGCTGGTGGGTCTTGACCAGGCGCATGTTGATGGAGTTCGACAGCGGGATGAGCAGGGCGATGCCGCCGAAGATGAGGGAGAAGGCAGTCGGTGTAACGCCGAGCTGCACCTGCAGGACCAGCGGTGATGCCGAGATGTACGAGAACAGGGTGCCAAAGCCGAGGCCGGCGGCGAACATGTAGCCGAGGAAGGCGGGGCGCCGCAGGCACTGGACCATGCGAGGGAAGATGGTGCGCAGTGTGCCGCGAGTCCGCTTGGCGGGTGGGAGGGTTTCGGGGACGAAGCGCCAGGCGATGAGGATCTGGGCGAGGTTGACGGCGGCGATGGTCCAGAAGACGCCTCGCCAGGTGAAGGCGGGGATGATTAGGCCGCCGAGCACGGGGGCGATGGCGGGCATGAAGCCGGAGATCGCCATGAGGCCAGACAGTCCGCGGGCGGCCTCGCGGCCGTGGGCGATGTCGGGGATGACGGCCCGGGTGACGACGACGGCACAGCCCCCTGCCAGGCCCTGCAGGAATCGGGCGGCGATCAGGAAGGAGATCGTGGGGGCGACGGCGCACGCCACCGATGCCGCGAGCGCCACCACCGAGGAGACCAGGATGGCGGGTTTGCGGCCCGTACCGTCAGAGATGGCGCCGAAGACCAGGTTGCCGAGTGCCATCCCGAGCATGAACCCCGAGATGGTCAGTTGGGCGGAGGAGGGGGACGTCGATAATTGGGTGGCGAGCTCGGGCATGCCGGGCAAGTACATGTCGATGCCGAGCGGGCCCGCTGCGGTGAGCAGGGCCAGCGCAAGTAGGAGGCCACCGGAAAGTTTCTGCACGTCGGTAGGATAGCTGCATGCGTGCGACTGTAGAAATCTGTTCGGCTGAAGACATACCAACGACAACGAAGGCGCTCACGGACCGCGAGCCGTCGGAGTGGGTGGTGCTCAAGGCGGTGGACACCACGCCCGGCGGGAAGCTGCGAGTCTATGCGGGGCGCCTGGCGGGGCAGTCAAGGCCGGGGCCCAAGGGGCGACTTGCCGCGGAGCTGCGGGTGGAGCCCGGCGCGCAGGTCACGCTCTGGGTCAACGAGGACTACGAGCACCACCTACTTGCTCAGTCGGAGGGGCTGCGTCTGGAGGGGGTCGCGCTGGAGCGCGGCCAGGCAGGCAAGGTTGGGGCCGGGCACCTGGCGGTGACGGTCCGCAACACGGGGACAGAAACGGGCCGAGCGCTGCTGTTCGGCAGCGTTTCGTAGTTGGCCAAACAGGCCTGGCGGGCTTAGCGTAGGTGCATGCAGTTGCCTAAGTATGGCCCCGCGTGGGCCGGGTCCCTGATGGGGACGTCGATCGCCTCTACACTGTCCGGGTTGCACGGGTTCCGCTTCGGCCAGATCGCGTTTGCACTGGTAGCGGCCGTGTTATTGGCGGTGTTCACGGTGGGTATTCGCAACGAGCCGCCGCGGCACCAGAACATGGCGGCGTGGGGCATGTACACGATGGGGCTTTTGGCGTGCGGCTCTGCGTGGACGGCGCTGACCGGCAACGACATCTTCCAGCTGATCAGCTGGTGGATTGGCGCGCCGCTGTCGATCGCGGTGTGCCTGTGGCAGCTGTGGGGCTTCTGGAAGGTATCGGAGCACTACACCACCCCGGCGTTCCCATGGGGGCTGGCGCCGGTCACGCCGATGGTCGCGGCGACGTCCGGTGGGCAGCTCGCCGCCGAGCACGGCATGTTCTACCACCACGCTGGCATCGTGTGCTTCTTCTTCACGTTCATCCCGGCGATCCCGCTGTTCGCTTACTGCTACTGGTCGCTGTGGCGGCGCCGCGATCGCCCGCGCGGCGCGGCGGCAGGCACGGCCTGGATTCCGCTCGGGGTTGTCGGCCAGTCGACGGCCGCCTCCACCTTCCTTTTCGACGCCCACCTCTACGGCATCATCATGTTCGCCATCGGCGTACCGTGCGTCCTCTTCGGCATGTACTGCTTCTACCAGGCGGTCTTCACCTGGGCGCCGTACGGCCCGGGCTGGTGGGGCTCCACATTCCCGGTGGGCACCCTGTGCCTGGGCTCCTGGACCGAGGGCTGGCACGCCCTCTCCTTCGGGCTGCTGCTCCTGCTGCTGTTCCACTGGTGCGCGTGCGCACTCCGATTCCGTTCCTGGCAGCGTGAGCGCGTGTGAAAACCAGGACCAGCTATAGCCTGCCGCCAGCGGGCCCGGCGTGGGGCGGCAGCCTCATGGGGACCTCGCTGGTGGCGACGCTGCTGGTCATCAGCGGACTCGACCCTCTGGCGTGGGTCGTGGCCTGTATCGGGGTGGCCATCCTGGTGGCGCTCGTCGTCGGGTTCATCATCTACCGCACGCCCCGCTTCCACCAGGACATGATGGCGCCGTGGGCCATGACGTTCATCGGGATCATGTCGCTCGGCACCGCCTGGACCAACCTCACCGACAACCTGACGTACATCCTCGTCGGGTTCTGGGTCGGGGCTCCCGCCTGCCTCGCCGTGTACGCCAACCAGCTCCGCGGCTTCCAAGGGGAACCGAACTTCGCGTGGGGGCTCGCGCTCGTCGGCCCCATCATGGCGGCCAACACGGCCGGGACGACCCACGCCAAAGGCGGCGGCGACATCTACTGGATACTCGGCGTGTGCTGCTTGGTGGCGTCGATAGGCGCAGCGTATCCGCTGTTTGCCAGGGTGTATGTGGCGGCGTGGCGTCGAAAAGTGGACCTGAGCGGGCCGAACGCGGCGACCGCCTGGATCCCCCTCGGCGTCGTCGGGCAGACAGTGTCCGCCGTGGACCTGCTGTTCGGCAAGGATGCCGAGCTTATCGTTGGCACCGTGCTGCTCATCATCGCGATCCCCATGATCGCCTTCGCCATGTGGCACTTCTACCCCGCCGTCGCGCACTGGGTGCGATACTCCCCCGCCTGGTGGGCCTCCACCTTCCCCACCGGCACCATCAGCGTCGGCAGCCACCACCTCGCCGAAGTCTGGAACCTCGAATGGCTCACCATCATCGCCACCGCACTGCCAGCCCTCCTCGTCTTCCACTGGCTCCTCTGCGTCACCCGCTGCACATTCTGGGTAGTTCGCGAGCGCTAAAAGATACAAAACTATAGAGTGAACGACATGAACATCTCTCTATTAATCACCGTAGAAAACTCCCGACCCGAGATTTCACGATGCATTAATGTTGATCACTCGATGTACCTGGGGGAACTCGCACTCATTATCGACGCCACCCTCGGCTTCTCGAGCGCAGCAACACACATGTTTTCGGGGAACATCAACGGCGAACAACGCGTCTACACCGCCCAACCAGCCGCCGGCGAATACGACGAAAACGACCTCACCGTCCAAGACATGCCCGAAACCATGAGTTACATCTACGACGCCGGCGCCAACTGGAACATCAACGTCCAAGTACTCGGGCCATCCACCATCGCAGGCCCGACCCCCGTCCTCATCTCCGCACTCGGCCCCGACGTCATCGAGCACCTCAAAGGCCCCGCCATGATGAGCGAGCTCTATGACGAAGCCGTCCGCCTCGCAGCCGGCCAACCCGCCGACATGCACATCACGCCAACCCTGTTCTCCGCGATGCCCGTCATGTCGCCGGGCCACATGGTGGACAGGCTTACCAAGGCAGACCCGGTCAGTATCTCGAACCGCATGTACTACAGCGTCGAAACCATGGTCGCCCGCAACATGATGAACCCCGAGGCTGCCGCCGAAGAAGACGAAGACGTTCGCGAAGCGCTCCGCGAATACCTGGCCAACCGCGAAGACCTCAAAGACATCATGGCCATCGACCCCAACCCCGAAAGCAACCCCGCCGTCATGGCCGCCATCGGCGAATTCCTCGAGGACTACTACGGGCCCAACCCAACCTTCGACTCCCCCGTCTACACCGGCATCACCGAAGCCCTCTACAACCTCATGGACGGACTCCTCCCCGACGACCCCATCTGGCGCAGGCACCTCCACAACTTCTTCGTCGAATCCGGCTTCATGCGCGCCGAACAAACCGGGCGCTACACCATCACCAACGAGGGCGTCGAGCTGCTCAGCGGCGGCGACAACCCATTCGACTTCGCCGAAAACATCGCCCGCGGATTCTACGCGACCTTCGGCCGCGAAAACTGGAACCAACTCATGTTCAACCTCATCTCCGACTCCCCCCACCTTCCCGACTCAACCATCTACAAAGAAGGCACCGCGTTGCTCGAGGCCTTCGGGTTCGGCGAGGACACCGACGACGGGTTCGCCCTCAACGGGGACGGCTACGACATGCTGAAATGCATCGCGATCGACTTTTCTTCCTAGTACTTGTGCGGTGCGGGGTACGCGGGGCGGGGTACGCGCACCAAATTCCTTGTTTTCCCTTAGCGCCCCACAACGGCGGTGTTTCTCCAGGTCGGCTGTCCGGAGACGCAAGAAAGTTCCCGGTTTCGCTTTTCTGGCGGGAGGATGCCTGGGGGCATCAGGTCAGATCATCGATGGAAACTTCCCTGTCAAGGTTCATACGCTCACAGAAGTCTTCGTCGTGACTGACGAGAAGAACCGCACCTGCATAACTCTCAAGAGCGGAGACAAGCCAGTTCACGGTTGAGATATCGATGTTGTTGGTGGGCTCGTCGAGAAGCAATAGCTGCGGAGCAGGCGACGAAAGAAGAACACGGGCAAACTCAACGCGGAAACGCTCACCACCCGAAAGCGTTCCAATAGGCGCGTGCACAGTCTCATTCTGAAACAACAGTTGCGCGAGTTGGTCCCTAATATACTGCGGGTCAGCAGACGCGTTGGCCTCCGAGACCAACTCCAAGACTGTCTGATTAGGGTCAAGAACAATGCGTTGCCGGAGGTACCCCACATTCCTAATCACATACCCCGCGCTACCGTCTGCAACAGAGTTGAGCAGGGTCGTCTTTCCGCTGCCGTTCGGCCCAGTGATCCGGACACGCTCGGGGCCCACAACAGTGAGCCCTGGGATTTCCATAACACGGGTTCCGTTCGGAAGCGCCGTACCGGGAAGCTCAATGAACACATGTTGATCGTCGCGAACCTTGTCTTGCGCGTGACGATACGCAGCGAGAGACGACTCCACAGACTCGGCATGAGCCGCACCACGCCGAGCAGCAGTCTTCTCAGAGCGATCCTTGTCCAGCCCCATCGCCATGCCAGGTTTGCGTTTGTGAGCCGCGAACTTCTTTCCGCGACGAGCGTCCCGAGCAATGCGAGTTTGCATCGCCTCACGCTCCCGAACCTGCCTACTGTGAATTGCCTTCTTGTCCCGCACCTCCCGCATCGCTGCGTCCTGTTCGTTGGCCAGAGTTTCGCGGTAGGCAGAGTAGTTGCCGAGGAAAAGACGTAGCTTCCCGTCGTGAAGTTCTGCAATTTCGTCCACGGAATCCAATAAGTCGCGATCATGGCTCACCACAATCGCAGGAACAGTGGATTTGGAAAGAGATCGGATCAGCTGGGCTTTCGCTTCCGCATCGAGGTTGTTCGTGGGCTCGTCCATCACGATGAAATCGGGGTTGTCAGCCATGAGCGCAACTAGTGCAACACGAACAGCCTCTCCACCGGACATAGTAGACAGTGACCTGTCCAAGTTGAGCTCGAGTCCATGAGCTGACAACACAGCCTGAGTCTCTTCAGCAGCATCCCACCGGTCGCCAATGAGCTCGAACAATTCGGGATTGAACTGGCCACCTTCGACGGCGTTGATTGCCTCGATGATTTCGGTGACCCCAAAAATGTCTGAAACCGTAGTGCCCGGTTGCAGTCCAAGATCCTGAGGTAGGTAAGCGATTTTCGACGGGCGTTCGACCGAACCAGTGCTCGGTTGTAGCTCGCCGAGAATGATCCTGATCAGAGTCGTTTTTCCGGAACCGTTATCACCGATCAGGCCGGTGAGGTGACTTGAGAATATGGCATTTAAGTCCGAGAAGCACGAGGTTCCGTTAGGCCACTCGAGGGAGACGTTATTCAGGGTAATAGGCATGCTCATTCAACTTTCTGTTTCGTGTTAGGCGGAAACACGGAACATGAGCACGGCCTACTCCTTCCCTCGGGGACAACTCCTCGTCGATACTATCACGGTCCCCGTTGGGGTCAAGGGGTTTTGCGCTGCTGTGAGTCGGGGTAGGGCCGGGCTGACAGATTCCGGCGGACTTTGTCAGCGGTCGGCATCGTACCTGGTCAGAAATTGGTCCTGACAGACTTTGCGAAGTCCCGCGCACGCAGCCCGGCGTGTTTCCCCAGGTCGCGGATTCCTCGGGTAGGAAAAAGGTGCACAGGATCGGCAGCCAGTGCCAAAGGACGCAGCCACGCTTGGTATAGATGTTCATAGTCGCTGGTCAGAAAAGGGCTAGTTTTTCCTAGCTGCGTGATTTGGCACTGCACCCCGCTGCAAGACACCAAATTCCCTGATTTCGCGCGAAGCCAGGCACGTTTCCCCAGGTCACGGATTTTCCAGGCAGGAAAAAGGTGCGCACACCTACTGCACAAGGACCAGCCACAGGCCCAACCCGCCCAAGGCCACCAGGGCAACGGCGGTGGCGAAGACGGAGATCGTGTTTGGTTGGGAGCGCTCCTGGGCGAGGTTGTGGGCTTCGGTGCGGTAGAGGCGTCGATATCTGGAGATGAGCACCACTGCCAGGGTGAGCAGGAGCCCGATGGCGCCGAAGACGGGCACCGGGTAGGCGTGGGACCAGCGCAGGAGCACCATCGAGCACACGAGCATGGCTAGGGCGGTGCGGGTCCAGCTCAGGGCGGTGCGCTCGGGCTGGAGGCCGGGGTCTGGGACGGGGATGGTCACGAGAGGAGCCCCACTAACACCACGATGGAGGCGACCAGGATACCGACGCCGAGCAGCGGCGCGATCGCGGGGGCAGGCAGGGGGCGGCCGTGGCGCAGCGCTCGTTCGACGCGGACCCAGCGGATGGCGGCGCCGGCAGCGATAGCCATGCCGATCACGATCACGGTGGCGGCGGCAAAGGTTTGGGTGCCGGGTGGGATGCCGGTGACGTCGAAGGCGCCCAGCGCGATGCCACCGGCGAGGAAGGCGAGCGCGGTGCGGGTCCAGGCGAGGAAGGTGCGCTCGTTGGCGAGGGTGAAGCGGGCGTCGGGCTCGTTGCCGTCGGGGAAGATGGTGCGGGTGAAGCTGGGCATGTGGGCAAGTGTAGCGCCCAGGGTGCCGCCGGCGGTGTTGATGATGAGGTCGTCGATATCTGAGTAGCCGGCGGCGAGCGCGTACTGGGCTGCTTCAATGCTTAGTGACGCCACCATCGACACCAGGGCGGCCTTCCAGACGGAGCCGAGCCGAAGGCCAGCCAGGTAGCCGACCGGGAGGAAGAGGACGATGTTGCCAATGAGGTTGAGCCACGGCCCCCACCAGACTCGGTAGTAGATGAAGGAGCCGAAGGGGATGAGGCGCAGGTGGCGGACCTCGTGCGAGGATGCTTCCCACACCCCGGGCAGGCCAACGTACGCCTTGCCGATGGTAAAAAAGAGCACGGCCGCGGCGGTCAGTGCCACGGCCGTGTAATAGGTGCTGCGCTTAGGCAACGGCTACCTCGTGCGGGACGGGGCCGCCGGAGACCTGGCGGTAGGCGTACACCATCGCCAGGAGTGCTGGGGCGGCCAGCAGCGTGCCCAACACCAGCGAGACAAAAGCGGCCACGCCGGAGGCGGCGCCACTGCCGGAGACGGTGGCCATCAGGATCCCGCAGACGATCATCAGGCCGAGCAGACCACCGTAGTTGCTCTTCGCTGTGGTGAAGCCGGCCTTGAAGGCGTCACCGAAAGTGCCGTTGTTGTCGGCTGCGTAGAACGACTGGAAGATGAAGAACGGCGAGATAAGCAACATGATCAGCACCGCGATGCCGATCCCAACGAATAGGGTCACGAACGCGGATGGGTCGATAGCGCTGAGATCACCGCTCGAGGCGGTCAGGAGCGCCTCCGGGTCCGCGCCGGCGAAACCAGCGACGAACCCGATCACCATGAGCAGGGCGAAGATCAGAGTCGTGATGATGCCGACGACCACCGACATACCCAGCGTCTTGCCGTAGGCAGCCGACTTGATGTCCTTCAGGACGAACTGCTTCGGGCCGACCAGGGTCTGCTGCAGCGCGGCGGCCAGGAACAGCGGCGTGACGAAGAATAGGGCCAGCATGCCCAGGGCGCTCACGCCGTCGCTCTGGAAGACGGCCCCGATGTTGTTCAGCAGCGCGTACACAAACGCGAGCACCAGCCAGGTGCCCGGGTTAGCGTAGGCGGTTTTGAAACCGTACTTCAGCGCAGCGCCGACGGACAGCTTCCCGGTGCCCAGCCCGTGCGCGACGCCGTTGACGGCCGGGTTGCTGATCGGGTGCGGGGTGACGCCGTCGCCGTACTGGGCGGGCGTGATGCCGACGAAGCCGTCGTCGTTAGCGAGCATGGCGGCTGCGGGGCTCGTCGGGACGGCGAGCTGGGCGCCGTGGTAACGCAACGCACTCTCCCCGGACGCCTGGGCGGCCGAGTTGACGTCAAACGCACCGAAATCAGCCTGCTCCTCGTAGGGCTGTCCCGAGGGCTGGCCGTATGGCGACGCGCCGTATTCCGGGTAGGACGGGATGCCACCCGGGTTCTGCGGATCGTTGTTAGGTGTATTTGGTTCAGTCATGGTGCCCAACAGTACACACAAACGCTCCGCAGCACCTACACGTTTCCTGAATGTTTACTTAACGACCAGGTTCACCATTCGGCCCGGCACCACGATCACCTTGACCACGTTCTTGCCGTCGGTCAGCTCCTTGACCCGCTCGTCAGCCAGGGCGAGGGACTCGGTGTCCTCCTTGGAGGCGTCCGTCGGGACGTTGATCCGGGCCTTCACCTTGCCGTTGATCTGGACGGGCAGTTCGATGGTGGCGTCGACAAGGAATGATTCCTCGAAGGTCGGGAACGGCTCGAACGTGATGGTGTCGGCGTGGCCGAGCTTTGCCCAGAGTTCCTCGGCGATGTGCGGGGCGAGCGGCGCGACCATCTGCACCAGCGGCGTGACCGCCGCGCGCGGGGCGCCCGACGGGTACGTCTTGGTCAGGTAGTTCGTGAACTCAATCAGCTTTGCGACGACCGTGTTGTCCCGCAGGTGCTCGTAATCGTCGCGGACACCGGCGATGGTGCGGTGCAGCTGCTTGTTGTCATCCTCAGTGAGCGCCGCGTCGGTGACGGTGACCTCGCCGGACTCCTCGTCCACAACCAGGCGCCACAGGCGCTGCAGGAAACGGTGCGCGCCGACGACGTCCTTCGTCGCCCACGGGCGCGACGTGTCCAGCGGGCCCATCGACATCTCATAGACGCGCAGGGTATCCGCACCGTAATCGCGGCAAATGTCATCCGGCGCGACGGCGTTCTTCAGGGACTTGCCCATCTTGCCGTACTCGCGGTTGACCTCCTCGCCGTTGCGGTAGAACTTGCCGTCCTTCTCCTCCACTTCGGCGGCCGGGACGTACACGCCACGCGAATCCGTGTAGGCGTACGCCTGGATATAACCCTGGTTAAACAGGCGGCGGTACGGCTCCTTCGAGGAGACAAAGCCCAGGTCGTAGAGCACCTTGTGCCAGAAACGGGCGTAGAGCAGGTGCAGCACCGCGTGCTCCACACCGCCGACGTAGAGGTCCACGCCGCCCGGGTCATTCTCGCCGCGCGGGCCGGTCCAGTAGCGCTCGTTCTCGATGTCGCAGAACGCGTCCTGGTTCGTCGGGTCGATGTAGCGCAGCTGGTACCAGGAAGAACCCGCCCACTGCGGCATCACGTTCGTGTCGCGCCAGTACTTCTTCGTGCCCTCACCAAGGTCGAGCTCGACCTCAACCCAGTCGGTGGCCTTCGCCAGCGGCGGCGCCGGCTCAGAATCCGCGTCCTCCGGGTCGAAGGACACCGGGTTGTAGTCCTCCACCTGCGGCAACTCCACCGGCAGCATGTCCTCCGGCAGGCCGTGCGCCTGGCCGTTCTCGTCGTACACGATCGGGAACGGCTCGCCCCAGTAGCGCTGGCGGGCAAAGAGCCAGTCGCGAAGCTTGTACTGGATCTTCTCCTCACCAGCACCGTTCGCGGCCAGCCACTCGATCGCCTTCGCGATGCCCTCGTCCTTGCCCAGGCCGTTGAGGTCCAGGCCCTGCTCGTTCGCAGAGTTGATGTGCGGCGCGTCGCCGGTGAACGCTTCTTCGGAAATGTCGCCGTCGAGCACCGGCACGATCGGCAGACCAAAAACGGTCGCGAACTCGTAGTCGCGCTCATCGTGCGCCGGCACCGCCATGATCGCGCCCGTACCATAACCGGTCAGCACGTAATCCGCGATGAAGATCGGCACCTGCTCGCCACTCACCGGGTTCGTCGCAAACGAACCCAGGAACACGCCAGTCTTCTCCTTATTCTCCTGGCGCTCCAAGTCACTCTTCGCAGCAATCGCCGCCCTATACTTCTCGACGGCCACCTTCGGCGACCCCGCCCCATTCATCCAACGCTCATCCGTCTCGGCCGGGAAGGCATCGGCGGTGAGGGCGTCGACAAGCGGGTGCTCAGGCGCAAGCACCATGTAGGTCGCGCCGAACAGCGTGTCCGGGCGCGTCGTGAACACCTCGAGCGGGCCCGCCTCCGACGCGAACGCCACCTGCGCACCACGCGAACGACCAATCCAATTACGCTGCATCGCCTTGACCTTCTCCGGCCAATCCAGCAAGTCCAGGTCATCGAGCAGACGATCCGAGTAGTCAGTAATACGCATCATCCACTGACGCAGCCGCTTGCGGAACACCGGGAAATTCCCGCGCTCCGAACGGCCCTCCGCCGTGACCTCCTCATTCGCCAGCACCGTGCCCAAACCAGGGCACCAGTTCACCATCGAATCAGACAGGTACACCAAGCGGAACTCATCAATCGCCTTGTGCTTCTCCGCATGCGTCAAGTCGCGGAAGTTACGGCCATCCTTGGTCAGGCGGGCGCCCGTGAGCAGGTCACGGACCAGCTCCTCAATCGGACGCGCCTTCTGCAGCTCCTCATCAAACCAGGCGTTATAAATCTGCAGGAAAATCCACTGCGTCCACATATAAAACTCCGGATCCGTCGTCGCCACCGAACGACGCGGATCATGGCCCAGACCCAACTGGCCCAGCTGACGCTTCATATTCTGGATATTCGCCTCAGTCGTCGTACGCGGATGCGTACCCGTCTGAATCGCGTACTGCTCCGCCGGAAGACCAAACGCGTCATAGCCCAACGTATGCAGCACGTTCTTACCCAACATGCGGTTGTAGCGGGCAAACACGTCCGTCGCGATGTAGCCAAGCGGGTGCCCCACATGCAGCCCCGCCCCCGACGGGTACGGGAACATGTCCTGCACATTCAGTTTGTCCTCGGGCAGTGGGTCGCCCGTGGCGAGGTCGCCGACCGGGTTCGGCGCGTTAAACGTGCCGTTGTCCTTCCAGAACGTCTGCCACTTCTGCTCAATCTGATTTGCCAGGCCAGCGCCGTAACGGTGCGCTGGGGATTCGCTCGCGTTAGTCATGGATACACAGTGTAGTGGGTGGGGCCCGGAGGTGGGGTGTGTGGTGGTGTTGGCGGGTGGGATGTGGCTGGGTGGGATGTGTCGTCTAAACGTTGCTAGAGAATTCGTGAACAGAATTGCATGCGGCTTGGCTGGTGGGGTGTTGGGGGCTGGGCTGTTCCGGTCGACCTCTTAGCGTCGACCAATGCAGGTCAGCGCAAGATGGGGGAATTGGCGTCGAAAAGCCTCAAAATGCCGTGACCTGCGTTGGTCGACCGGAAGAGGTCGACGGGAACCTCGACGGGTTGCGGGCCCTGCGCTTTAGAGAGACGCTCTGCTGGCAGACCCTTCTGCCGCCATCGGGTTAGGAATAGCTTGCATTGAACGTTTCCAGGAGTACTGTGAATCTGCAGAAAGTGAGGACAAGGTCCCTCGCTATGAGTGGAGAAAGCTCTACAGGACAATTGGCGCCTGTAGGGCTTTCTCCTTTTTACTGAGGGTGCGACCTGTAAATTTGGCTTAGGGGGTCGCTAGATCCAAGCAGTCGGAAATGAAAAACGGCCCCAAACAAAAATGTTCGGGACCGGAATTTCCTTTAATTTGCAGGTGATTCCTGCTCAATGACCGCAATCATACCCATCCCTTTTCTACAGAGCAAACCAGCCAACGCTGACATAATGAAGGAAAACAAATGCAACCGTCTTCATATCAAAAGCTCATCACAAATATCCCTGCCCCACGGTTTCAAACCTATCTTGATGCAGCACACCAGGAACCAGAAAAAGCCCTCGCACTATATCAATGGAATATCGATGCAGCCGCCGCAGTGACAAGCACCCTAGCGCTAGTTGAAGTTGCGCTGCGGGATACGATTGATCAACAGCTACGAGCATGGAACATGCAAGTCGGCGGTACACCAGAATGGATTACCCAGCCACAGGTACCCTTATCACATATTGTCCGCCGCACTCCACCATCCAGCTGGACCAATAGCCCCCACAGGCGCCAAGGAGACCTTCATGGATCATGGTGGGAAGCAAAAGCAAAGGCTTCGATGGGAGATCCACTGAACGGGCATGCAGTCAAACCACACCCAACCCACGACGACCTCGTGGCCGCGCTAACTTTTGGGTCATGGAGGCACCTCATACCGAAACCAATTCGGCTCGGAGGTCGTGCGAACGCGCCACAATTCGATATCTGGGACCAGGCAATAGACCTTCGGACAAATATCTGCGCAACAGGCAAAGGATTCGACGCTTCAGCTGGTACCGCCTATTTCTGGTGCTCAACCCTCCTACATGCCAGAAACAGGGCCTCACACCTCGAGCCTCTTCTAGATACCGGCACGCTGCAGCACTGGCACCGAATTGCCAGCCGTACGGTTCACGCACTATGGCCTGGCGCTGAAGTTTGGATTACCGGCCCAGCACGCATACCCGAAGTCATCAAACGCAAGCCCTAACCTAACTCCAGCCACAAAGAACGACCGCTATCTCAGAATGGCAATAACTACACCACGAGCCCCGAGAACTGACTTTCTTCTATTATCGAGCCGCACGAAGGTCGCGCGGTAGCGTACTGGTTGTCAAAAATCGTGCCGCCACCCCTCGGCATCGCAGCGCTCGGTGCGGCCTTCTCGCCTGAGTTCCGCCACATGCTGCCAGTACCCGTTGTAAAGTTCTTGGCTCCCGGAAGGACACTCATGAAGAAGATCTCTCAGGAGTCCAACAGTCGTACGAGCTCAGCGAGGCATTCGACCCTTCGAACATTAACGACGTAGCGCGCATGAACGACGCCCTGGCACTCCAGGCATGCCTGCAGGGCAAGAACTTCCAATCCATACCGATGGACGAAGGAAAAAGCCGGCATCATCATCGGTTTCCCGCTTGGCATCCTCGGCCTGCTCGGGGGAATCGCGCAGCAGGCCGAGCTGCTCCGCTAAACCTCTACATCTCCCCGCCTTGACAAATGATGGGGGGGGGGGGGCTTAAATCAACTTAATCCTTATTTCTTCCTGTCAACTAAAGGAGATCTCACTGTGAAGAAGTTCGCAACCGCAGCCGTAGCTGCAACCATGGCACTCGGCCTAGCAGTCCCGACGGCCGGTGCCGCAGAAGACAAGGGCAGCAGCTATGACGACGCATACGTGGTGACCACCGTCGTCTCCGGCAATACGTGCAAGATCAGCAAGCCAAACAACGTGAAAGACACGCTGACCACTGCACAGGCGAAGCTGAAGATGCCAGATGCCACTACCGCTAATGCCATTCTCCTGTACCACGGGCTCTACCTACAGGGTGACAAAGAAGCTACGCTCCAGAACTTTAAGATGGGCGAGGACCTGCTCGCACTGCAGGCCTGCGCGAACGGCGAGAACTACACCACCAACTTCGTGAACTCGCTCTCCTCCGTGGCCGAACCTTACCAGGGCCGCGCGGCTGCGTACTGGCTGTTGAAGGTCATTGTGCCTCTTGGCATCGGCATTGCGGCGCTTGGTGCGGCGTTCTCGCCTGAGTTCCGCCACATGCTGCCAGCGCCAGTGCTGAACTTCCTGAACACGTACTTCAAGTAATCAGCGCTGATCATTCTGCAGTTTCGTAGCCCGGCAGGTTTTTCTGCTGGGCTACATGTGTTCGCGCACCCAGGCCTCGACGGGGGCGAGGCGGGTGAAGTCGACGCGGTCGACGTCCTTGTTATAGGTGTCGATCATCATGCGGTCGTTCGCGGACTTGCGCGGTTTCAGCCGCAAAGCGCCGACGACGCCCGCCATCGTGGCGGCGTGGGCGGCCGACAGCTCGGAGTAGTTCATGCGTCCGGGCAGGTAGAAGCGCGTGACGCTGTCCGCGCGGCTCCCCAAAAGTTTGGCAGAAAAGTCCTTATCGACGGCCACTTCGTCCAGGCTCATGCCAACGGTGACGAGGGAGACGGAGTGGGCGTCGAAAAGTGGGTCGGGGAGCTTGCGGATGAAGCTGGCGCCGGGGTTGTTCGGGCCGTGGATTGGGGCGAGGACCACGATGGGGCCTTCGGGGGTGAAGCCGGCATCGGGGATTGGTTCGGCGGTAGTGCCGAGGCGTTTTGCCAGCTCATCGGCGTATTCCTTGGTAGAGCCGTAGAACGAGGCGTACAGGATAGTGCAGGCAGTCATACAACTATTGTTGCATGTTCCGGCTAGAATGTGGCGACGATGCGGTACGTGTACATGATTGTGGGGCTGGTGGCGCTTGGCCTGGGCGCGGTCGGCGTGTGGGTGCCGATCCTGCCCACGACACCGTTTCTGCTGCTTGCGCTGGTGTGCTTTACGAGGAGCTCGCCAAGGTTGGAGCGCTACCTGCTGCGCCACGATACGTTCGGGCCGTTCATTATTGACTACTACTCAGGCCAGCTGACGCGGGCACAGAAACTGCGGATTCTGGGGCTGCTGTGGTTGGGGATGGGCGCCTCCATATGGGTGGTGATAGTGGTGGTCGGGCTGTGGCCGGTGGCGTTGCTGCTCGCCGCGATTGGTGTTGCGGTGAGCGCGCACATCTGGCGGCTGCGGCCACGCCCCGAGCGCGCCGCCGAACTACGCCAGCGCGCTGGACTGCCTACCGACCACGCACGTTGAACCCGATGACGCCGGGATTGACCAAGGGGGCGTCGCCAAGCAGGGCGTGGATGTTGCCCTCCCTCTCGACGGCACTGGTGACCGCTCTCGGGCGTTGCTTCTTGTCATCTTTGCCGCGGCCCTGCGACATTGGCGCACCCATGAAGCCGCCTCTCTGCCCTTGCTGACCTGCGGTGTTGGCGGCAGAACCTGTGGCACCCGCTGCGCCTGGTTGGCCGCCGAAGCCACCTGTGGACCCGGTACCCGGCCGACCCGCGAAGCCTCCCGCGCCGCCGCCGGCGAGGCCAGCGTTGGAGCCGAAGCCTGTGGCTGAGCCTGAGGCTGCGCCTGCCGACGAGCCGAACCCTGGTGTCTGTTGGTGCAGCGACCCGGCGCGATGGCGGCCACCACCGCCTGCGCCGCCCATTGGCATGCCACCGAATGCGCCTTGGCCTGCGCCTACGCCGGAGCCTGCTGCGGAGGCGGCGCCGGTCGTCGCACCGCTGAGCCCGCCTGCACCGGATGCGAGACCGCCGTGGAGGCCAGCGCCCGGCGCGACGTTCGCTGCCGACGCGTTCAGCGCGCCCGGTGGAGGAAGCGTCGGGGCCTGCGCCGAAGCGACTTGGGTCGGGGTGGCGCCGGACGCGATGGCGTTGAGCATGTCCGGGTTCGGCTTCCCGAACTGCTGCAACACATCCTGCGGACCACGCGCGTTCGCGAGATCCGTGTAGCCGTTGTTGGCAAAGATGCTGGCCAGTCCCGCTGGCATCGGGGCGTCCGCGAACTCGGGAGCGGTCGGCGCAGGTGGGCCGCTGATGGAGAAGTCTGAACCGGTGACATCGGTGAGATCCGGAAGCAGCTTGACGAAGGTCGGGTTCGTCGCCGGCAGGTACGAGTTCACGTACATCGGGTAGGAACTGACGAAGGCCTCCTTCACAGCCTTCACCGCGGCCGGGGAGACGGCCTCAGCTGCTATCGCCGCAGCCTGAGCTGCCGCCGCCATAAGTTGCGACGACGACGCCAACGCCGCCAACCCCGTGTTATTCCCCGCAAGCGCCGCCGAGTTGGCTGCGTACTCGGACCCCGCTGCCTGAATCAGCTGGAGACGCGCAATCGCCTGGGCGACGAACTCGGTCTCTGCTGAAGACTCAAGCGACGCAATGGCCGGGGCGATGGCCTCCACCATCTCGTAAATACGCTGCGCATTCGACGTCCAATTCGACGCCAACCCCGACGGAATCGCTGTGTTCGTGGTCAGGATGTTGCTCACCAGCGACTCGAAGCTCCCATCCGTCGACGCATACACCGAACTGTTATTGAACGGCTGCGTCTTGTAACTCTTCGCAACCGCAGCCGCCGACGACATCCCAAGATTGGAACCCAAACCACTCAACCCAGGCGTTCCACTAAGCCCGACCGCGTTCACAATCCCCGCAATCGAATCGTCCGCCATCACCGTATTGTCCAGGCAGACCTTCAACACCTTTGCCGACGACTTCACATTCCCCGTGAACGCGTCCGTCGCAAGTGGAGCGTGCTCCGAGTAGATCGCCCCGTGCTTCTCCCCTGCCTCGCGGAGGCCGGAGACGGCGGAGAAGGTGGAGGCTGGCATTACTGCAAAACCCGACCCACCCGCAGCAGACTGCACAACAGAGAAAAGTTCATTAACTGCCCCGTTGATGTCATCAACTTCAATAACTATTTTTGTCATAGTTCCCCCAATATCCTTAATTAGTTTTTAATGGACGCTTCGTAGAGTGATTCCAAGTTCTGAATGGCAATTTCGCAATACTCGTCAAGATCGACACTTTCATCCATTGTTTGGAAGAAAGTTCCAATCGCACCCCGCTCTGTGTCAATCTGAGCAACGCATGGTGTCATCGCAGCGTATTCAACCCCATCGTTATATACATAGATTTCTGGAAGCAGTTTTGAGAAATGACCGTTAAGGATTTCTCGGTGCTGACTAACCTGCTCCCGCGCGCTATCAACCATTGCTAGTCCGATTGTCGTAAAATCCTCCGAGTTTGAGAACGTACAAACCGAAGTCCCATGCGGCGAGTCAATCTCCCCGTCCGTGCTCCGCTTGATTTCCCCAGTGAAGCCCGCACGGCGGAATTCGTCCTCGGTGATGTCGTTGCAGGGGTCGAAGTAGTCCTCGGGTGCGAGAGTGAATGGGTCGAAGTCGCCGATGGGGACGGTGCCGGATTCGAAGACAAAGGCTCTTTGACCAGCAGAATCCGAGGGAGGGGCGTTGGAGGGGGCGGAGGGGGCGTCGATAAGGGTGGTGCTGGAGCAGCCAGCGAGCAGTGTGGCGGCGAGTAGTGGTGCCAATGTGTAGGTGCGCAAAGTGTCCCCCCGTTTTGAAAGTGTTTCTACACAACCTAGTGCATTTCGCGCGATTGTAAAGGGTTTTGTGTACACCATGGTGGACATCCGGTTTTCAATAACCGCCAACAAACCGCCACGCGCCGTCCTAATATAAGGCGGTATGAAACGCCTTCGTACTCGTTACTTCGCCCAGGCCAAGGCTGAGGGTCGCAAATTTACGGCCCTGACCAGCTACGACACCATGACCGCCCAACTCTTCGACGAGGCCGGGATCGACTTCCTGCTCGTCGGAGATTCGGCGGCCAACGTGGTGCTTGGCCACACCACTACCCTGCCGATCACGCTCGACGAGATGATCGCGTTCGCCTCGGCCGTGGTGCGCTCGACGCAGCGTACGTTTGTGGTGGTTGACCTGCCGTTCGGCACGTATGAGGAGTCGCCGGCGCAGGCGCTCGCCGCGGCGGTCCGCGTGATGAAGGAGACTGGAGCGCAGGCAGTGAAGCTGGAGGGCGGCGTCGAGGTGGCGCCGACGATCAAAACGCTTGTCGACGCCGGCATTCCCGTCTGCGCCCACATAGGGTTCACGCCGCAGTCCGAGCACGCACTCGGCGGCTACGTGGTACAGGGTCGCGGTGACGCAGCCCAGCAGGTGCTTGAGGACGCCACCGCCGTCGCAAACGCGGGTGCTTTCGCGGTCGTGCTGGAGATGGTGCCCTCCGAAATCGCAACGCGGGTGACCCAGGAGGTTCCGATCCCGACTATCGGCATCGGCGCAGGCAACGGCACCGATGGGCAAATCCTGGTGTGGCAGGACGCGTTCGGGTTCCGCGCCGGCGGAAAAACGCCGCGGTTTGTGCGTCAGTACGCGGACCTGGGAACACAGCTGCTGGAGGGGGCGCGGAGGTACCGGGAGGACGTCGAAAAGGGAGACTTCCCTGCTGCTGCCGAATCGTTCGAGGACTAGGAAAGGGCATCATGCGAGTCATTACCACTGTTGAAGAGCTCCGCGCGGTACGAGCGGAGGCGAACGGGACCGTCGGACTGGTACCGACGATGGGCGCACTGCACTCCGGGCACGGCACGCTCATCGAACGTGCTCGGCGAGAGGTCGATACGCTTATTACCAGCGTGTTCCTCAACCCGCTACAGTTCGACAACCTCGGCGACTGCGACGACTACCGCAACTACCCACGCGATATTGAGGCGGACTCAACGTTTTGCGAAAGCCTCGGCGTGGACATCGTGTTCGCGCCCAGCGTTGAGGAGATGTACCCCGGCGGGATTCCACAGATCTGGGTCCGCACCGGCGAGATGGGCACCGTCCTGGAGGGCGCGTCGCGGCCTGGGCACTTCGACGGCGTAGCGACCGTCGTGAACAAGCTGTTCAACCTAGCCAAACCGGACGTCGCCTACTTCGGACAGAAGGACGCGCAGCAGGTCGCGGTGCTACGCCGGATGGTTCGCGACCTGAACCACGACGTGGAGATCCGCACCCTGCCCATCGCGCGCGCCGAGGACGGCCTGGCGCAGTCCTCGCGGAATGTGCGCCTCTCCGAGGCGGGACGCTCGCAGGCACTGGCGCTGTCACGTTCGCTGCGGACGCTGCAGGAACAGGTCGGCGCGGGCGCGCTCGACGTGGACGCCGTGCGTGCGGAGCTTGCCGCTTCGGAGGGCGTGACGTTGGACTACCTGGTGGTCGTTGATCCAGATACGCTGCAGCCGACGTCCGGTCCTGGCCTGGCGCTGGTTGCGGCGACGGTGGACGGCGTGCGGCTCATCGATAACGCGCTGTTGGGGTAGGCCGGGGCGCTGCGGCGGCGGAGGCTGCGGGGTTTCGGGGGCGGAAGGTGTGGTGAAAAGCTTGCTCGGGATTTTGTGAACAGAATTGCACCTGGCTTCGCGCCCGGGCAGCAGTCTTGACAAATGATGACGGGCGAAAAGCCGTGCGAGGCATCTTTTGCTTTGATTCTATAGGTGCCGTTGCCTATGTCTCTCAAAGTGTTGATGGTGGTTTTGATAGCAGTTTCGCTCGCATAAGGCAGTAAAACTCAAAACATAAATCAAAATCACCCTCAAAACCCACAGCACATTCTCCCCTGCATCCACACCCAGCCGACCAGCACGTTTGGCATGACTTCCGCCGCCGCGCGCGGTAATCGACCTTACAATTTTCGACGTCCACCCCTGGCCGCACGGCGGCAACATACTGAATCGTGTCATTGGCAGCGCAGGCGTGCTCGGCGCGGTCGCGCTGCCAGCACTCAAGCCGATGCTGCCAGCCAACATCACAGCGATGCTGCCGTAACACCGCCACGGGGCACTCCGCCGCTTCACATCAAATGCGCGGGGCCTGATCTGCCAAAGTTTCTAGAATTTCAAGAAGCCTTTGCAGATCAGGCCCCTTTTTCAAAACGGCCAGCTGGTTAGACAGTGGGAGACCATTTGAGCGCGAACTAGCTACTCGAGGCACTGTTGGAAGCGTGTGCCCGCAAACCTTCGCCGTAGGTCCAAATCTCGCTTTGAATCTGGAGGCGACTTTGATACATCTTTAAATGACAGGCCACCCACCGACTTGCTGTCTGACACGGTCGTACCAGATTGCTTGAGTGTCAGCTCCATCGAGGAACAAGCGGAGAAGCGCTTCGCCCCATTCAAAGTCATGAAGAGCCCATGGCGTTGCACTCTCTCACACATTTTCAAGCATTTTTCCGAACCTCTCTGCAATCAGTCGCCAGGTGCCACCAGTGTCGAATTGGGCGATGTAATCGCCGGTTTCAATCACAGTGGTCGCTGGTAGCACGAACTGGGGTCAAGTCTTACCACTTGGTGGACAGCCGACCACACAAGAAGCAGAACTTAGAGGAATGCCAACCTTAACCAGCTCGGCCCATGTCTCGCAGAGTGTTGATGGTGATTTTGATTGATAACGGTTTCGCTCACGCAAAGAAAATAAAACTCAAAATCGCATTCAAGACCTGCAGGTCAAAGGTTCATCTCGCTCTGCGAGAGCGATTCTGTCCCGGACCTGACAGTCCGTGTGCGCGACGAGCTGTGGTCGATTACCAAGGTGGCGCAGTCGGTGGACGGCTCTCTGCTTACGGTGCGTGGGCTTGTCGGACTTCGTACGTGATTCTACCGCCAGCAGCTTCTACACCGCGATCGACGCAACCGAGGTGGTGAACCCGGCGAAGGTACAGGTTGCTCCGGATGACTCACCCGGCTACCGCCCGCCGCGCCTGTGGCTGGAGACTGGAGACCACGCTGCGCCAGAATCCGGTGACCAGGTATCAGGACGAGTTGTCGGTGACAAAGGACTTGCTGATGCATCTACTGGACTCACAGCTCGCTGCGGTGACGAATGCGATCTCGCAGGACAATTGGCGTCCGCGCGTGGTCGTCGCAGACGCGACGGGCCTGGGCAAGACGGTGGAGATCCGCATGATTGTGGCGGAGCTGATCCGGCGCGGTCGCGGTGAGCATATCCTGATGGTCATCCAAAACACATCATGGAACAGTTCCAACAGGAGATGTGGATCCGTTTTGCTACCCCGCTGATACGCCTTGACTCGGCGGGTATCCAGTGGATTAAGCAGAAGTTGCCGGGCAGCACTGTTGGAAAAGAACATTCTTCATTGAAACGTCGTGCTCTAAGTAGTAAAAGAATGACTGATAGCTAGTGAGGCGGTCGGTATTGAGCATTTGCAGAACCGAAATATCGAAACCAATGCCAACAAGCATCATAATGTTGTGTTGGCCGTTTGGCTCGAAAGCTTCATAATCTGACTTGTCGAAAACTAATTATTGCTAGTTCATGCTTCCCCTGTACCATCTTCTCTGGCTTTCCTTTCGGGAATCGTTAGCCTAACTCTGCCGAATCCCCTAAAACAATCTGGTGCGATTTAAGAGGATACCGGTGTGGGGAGTGTAGATTATTTGTGCTCAAATATAGGGGCGCCTTCTCCAGGTTTTCAAATCTCGACTCAGCGAAGTTACGGCAGGAGAATCATCTCTCCCGAATTTGGATATGAAGCCGTCGAAGTTCTATCCCCAGTTCATCAATCCGTCTCTTTAGCATTTCAATCTCCTTATCGCGCTCTTGAAGCTTTGCCTCAAACTCTTGCCGCAAATTCTCTCTAGGATTAGCAATCAAACGTCGGCCCATGTCTCAATCATATTTCCTTCTCGTGGTCTTTGAATGTGCGTGGGCAAAGGTTAGAAGCAAAAGGAAGGCTTTATGTTAGATTATTCAGAACCAAAATTGCTTAATGCTCCTTATATCGATGAAATTCGTTTGGCGAGTGGTGAAGCTCTGGAATTTAAGCCAGGCGAAGTCGTTCTTTTGGTGGGTCCCAATAATGCTGGGAAATCTTATTTCCTGAAGGCGCTCGAGTTTCAATTAGCGGGCAAAGCCGATGTTTTGGATCAAAATCATTACGCCGACTCAATCGTGGAAAAAATAAAAATCAATTGGAAATACCAAGGGGAAGATGGTGTCGCCCAGCTGATAAAGCAGCTCAAAAAATACCGCAGCGGTTCAGATCGGTACTTTAGAGTGCCGGTTCGAGGACGACCTACACAGAGTCAGAGTTTTCTGACTGAGGGCGATGTGTATTCGGCGTTTGAAAGCGAGTCAAAGCTGTCCGAATTGACGAATGTCTTTGTCTCTTTTGACGATGTGAAGGACAGATTGGATGAAACAGAGCCGCAAGAGCAAAACTCGGCATACTGGGGCAAAACATTAGTCCAACAAGCTTGGGATGAACCGCCAGTATTTAATAGGATCGCGTCTGCATTCAGACGTATCTTTAACGAAGATCTGTCATTTTATAACCTTGGAGAGGGCAAGATAGGTCTGCTCTTAGCGCCACCATTCAACAAGGCCTCAAGTCTGATGGAGCCGATTGACACGAAGACGCGGGCTTATATGGAGACAAGACCGAAGCTGTGGGAGCAAGGGTATGGGATGCGCAGTGTAGTTGGTCTTCTTCTACGCATACACGCGAGTGATTCATCAATTGCCTTGTTGGATGAGCCAGAAGCATTTCTACACCCGCCTCAAGCCTCTGCGTTAGGCTCCATCTTGTCGGAGTTGACGAAATTTCACAACAGGCAAATATTTATTGCAACGCACGACCGTAACCTCATTGCTTCGCTAATTAGATCGACAGAGACTCCACTGACAATTCTCTCGCTGAGACGAGACAGGGGTAACCGCCTCCCGGTAATCAAGAAGCTCAACTCGGAGATTATCCGCTCAGCGCAACAAGCTAGCCAAGTGCGCTTTACTCCGTTTCTGGACAGTCTTTTCGCCGATCTCACGATTTTGGTCGAGAACGAAAGAGACGCCGTATTCTACGACGAGGCATTGAGAGCGTTTGCTGAGGCAAATACTGACTCGGACGTGCGGAACTTGCCAGACAGGGTCCTTTTTCTTGGCGCAGGTGGTGCATCTGGGATTCCTCCACTTGCAAAATCACTTCGAGAGGTGGGCGCAAAGGTCGCAATAATAACGGATTTCGACGTACACGCCCAGCGAGCTGTGTATTCCATGGTTAGTGCACTACACTCTGCGGAAGCGATTACGAATGTTCGTCCGACCATCGAGAAAGTGAGAGTGGCAAGTGTAAAACTATTTGGTAGTAAAAACGCTGCCAAGAATTGCGGTGCGGTTTCTCCTGATAAGGAATTCAATGAACTTGCGCAAGAAATGTTGAATGCTTTGGATGGTTTCGGCGTACATTTGGTTCGTGAAGGAGAGCTGGAGGATTTATTTCCGTCGATAGAAGGGCAGAAGAGCAAGCCAGAAAAGCTTAAGGAAGCGCTGCAGTCTGAGGCGTATCGGCGCCCAGCAGCCCAGCAGCTTATGAGCCGCTTAGTCAGCCACGTGTTCAATCAGGAAATTTAGGACGACGCGCAGGGTATTTTCTGTTTTGGTTTCACCCTAGTTAGATTCCTAACGTATAACTTCTTGAGTCTTTCTACGATGCCATGGGGGTCTTTCCCCGACGAAAAAGTACTGATCGATTGCGCCCTCCTCAAACAAATTAGAAAACATATCTTATCTCCTGTGGGGTTGCGCCCAGAGACGTTCTCGGGCACATCCCCGAATACCTTACAACCGGACCCCTACTGGTAAACCCAAGCGCCGCGCCAGCGATGAGCGCGTCGTCAGAAGCGGCATTGCCCTAATCCAAACTCACGATATCGGGCAGACAACCTATCAACCCAGGGGAGCGTAGACGGGCCAAGAAGCAGTGCTGGGATTTGATGTCGGTACCTCGAGTTCGAAGGCGGTACTCGTGGCGTCGGACGGCACCATGCTGGGGAGCGAGACTTGTGAGTACCCGGTCTCGCGCACTCCTGACGGGTTCGTGTCCATGGTGATTACCGGGCTGCGGCCGCATCATACCCGTCGCCACATGTACCGAGCGGTGCTTGAGGGAACCGCGCTGGCTGTGCGTCACAACATCGAGTTGATAGAGCAGTCTGGTCTGCGCATAGAACGCATTGCTGGCGCCGACGGCGGCTTGAGAGCAAATCTGTGGCCGCAGATTGTCACCGACGTGACGGGGCGGGTGCAGACGCGCCGGAAGCATCACCAACGGGGCGTCGCTAGGTAATGCGTTCATGGTGCCTCAAGCGATTGAGAGGGCGGAGAGCCTCGACGAGTTGAACCCCGTGAAGGAGTTCATACCTTCCACGGGCTTCGACTACGACGCACTGAATGAGGAATCATAGCGCTGTACCCGAGCACGTCAGGTATTAGGCGCAACCTGGCGTCATGGGCGTAGAGGGCTACTACGGGGTGGGATGCCTCTCCAGAATGCTGCGCCCGTTGTAGAAACGGCGAAAGAAGTGGCGAAGCGAAGTACCTATCGTCTACCCCTGCGTATCCGTGGATCCGCCTTCAGTATCCTAGGAATTGGGTCGGATGCCGTGTAATTGTTCAGGACGTCGCTATCCAAATGCTTGAGCAGAATGAGCAGGCCATCGCGAGATTTTGCACAATTGATGTCGATGAGTGGCTCTTGATGTCCAATTCTGTTCCGAAGTAGAACAACGCGGTTCATGATTCGGCTGACGTCGTCCGGATCAATTCGGTCAGTATCGGGAAGCGCGGAAAAGGCTTCGCACGTAATCTTTTGGTAGATTGCTTTGCGAAATTCATAGGTGACTTTATCGGGGTAGTACTGGACGGACCCATCTGGCGCTTTGATTGGTTCACGGTAAAAGAAATATTCTTTCCACTGGGATAAGGTGACCTGGGAGATCACATCATCTTTCGTGATTGGCTGTCCTTTTCGCGGATGATCTCCCCCGGTTAGACCGGTTCCCTCGTCTCGGATTTGCTTGGCTTTTATAGCTTTGTTTAACGCCGGATCAGAGATGCTCGCGCTCACCTTTGATAATGGTTCCTGGACGTTTTGACGTGGTTGCAAAATCCAATCTGGGTTGCTTCGTGGGTTATTTTGAACACTCCAAATTTCGGCCTGTTCACAGATCTTATTCCGCAAAACCACCTCAACAAGAGCAACTAAGTTCCACAAAGCGGCCGAGATTTCGGCGTCCCATTTGTAAAGCTTGATTGCTCGACCGGCATGGTCACCCATTTGTGACAGGTATTTCTCCATACGCTGCATACCGAGCGCCCGTACGACTCGCTTATCTTGCTCGGAACCATGCATTTCTATGTGTTGCCTCCCGCCGAATCCCCCTGTGAGGTAACACTGTAACACGGTCAATCGACGCATAGCGCTTGATGTATTTTCCAGTGTGAACTAGCATCACACACGAGAGGGTACAAGAAGGCGGTAATCGCCTCCTATGTATTCCGGATGGGAAGGGATCACGTCCGAATACCGGCTAGTGCCGAAGCATCGGACGGGGTCCCTTCATTTTTAGCTTGAGGGACATTTTGTGTTTCTTTGGCCCAAGCAGCTCGTGCGGCCTTCTCGCCAACGCGTCCGAAGTCCTATTGCCGGGCAAGCTCTTCTGGGGGCTTAAGTCCTCGAAGATGACGCAGTCCGAACGCGCTGCGACATTCTGGACACCGGTTGCACTGCTGATCGCGGGTGTGCTCGGCGCTGTCGCGCTGCCAGCGCTCAAGCCAATGCTGCCAGCCAACATCGCAGCAATGCTGCCGTAACACCATCACGGCCCCTGCCACCCTAACCGAATACAGCTGCCTAATCGTCCAAGGTTTCCCCGAAACGCAGAAACCTTGGTAGATTAGACATAGTTATTCAAACAATCGCAGGTCGGAGGGTTCGTATGCAGCCCGGCTTTCACCCCCTGCGGCAAGATTTGGCTGAACAAGTCGACGCAATTCTGGCGACGGCAGCAGGTGGACGCGTCCATAGGACGACTGAAACCCAGGATGTCGACTTCAAGGAAGAAGCCGGACGTCGCAACGGGCCTGAGATCGAACCGGGCGCACCCCGGAACCCGATGGCGGCCACCAAACTCGCTGACGAAGTTGCCTGCATGGCCAACACCCCCGGCGGTGGTGCGCTCATCGTCGGTGTCGAAGACAAAACGGGGCGCATTATTGGGACGGAGTTGGACGTCGATTGGCTGCGGCAAGAAATTTACCAGCGTGTGCAGGTTGCCCCTTCCATCGAAGAACGAGTAGTTGAAGGGCAGCGGCTGTTGATCCTCTTTGTGGCAGCGTCCCAGCAACCAGTCCCCAACACGAGTGATCAGCTGCGCTGGCGCATTGGCGACTCGTGCAAGCCGGTGGACCTTTCCGAATGGTGGGAGTACCAGCGCTCACAAATGAATATCGACCCGATGGCACAGGCCTCCGACCTGGGAGTTGAGGACGTCCGGCCGCGTGCGCTTGAGATTGTTCGGCGTCAACAAGAAGCCTTCCGCGAGCTCACCGACGAGGAACTATTACGTGGACTCGGGGCACTCGACGCGAACAACAACCTCACCCAAGCAGGCGTCACGCTCTTCGCCGCTGCCCCGCGCGCGGTACTCGAGCTCACAATTTTCGACGTCCACGGCGGCAACGTGCTGAATCGTGTCAGTGGCAACGCGGGGACGTCGGCACTTGAACAACTTGAGGATATCGAGCGAGCGCTGCGCATCGTGAACAAGAACAACACGATCGTGTCCGGGTTCGTGCACCAACCGATTCCACAGATTCCGCACAGCGCCGTACGTGAAGCCCTGCTCAACGCGATGATTCACCGCGACTGGAACCGACAAGAACCAGTCGACGTCCGCTGGATCGAACTCGACAGCACCCTCATCGTGCGCAGCCCCGGCCCATTCATGCCCGCCATCTCTGCGGCAAACGTGCTCAGCAACCGGGAAGCCCGCTACCCCGCCCTTGCCGACCTCTACCGCGCAATCGGCCTCGTGGACAAGCAGGGCGTCGGCGTTGACCGCATGTACCAATCCATGATCACGCTCGGCCACCGGTCTCCGGAGATCATCGAGGTTCCAGGACCATACATCGAAACGACGCTCGTGGGCGGCCAGCCTGAGCTGCCCGTGCTGGACCTCGTTTCACGCATCGTGCCGACGCCCCGCCAGCGCGACACACGCATCGCCATCATCCTGTACCTCCTGTTCAACCACCCTTTCATCACCCGCCGAAGCGTTGCCGAAGCACTACAGTCCACGGAGGAAGCCGCCGAACTGGCCCTGACCGCGGCGCACCAAACGACGGTCAATGGCGAACCGCTGATCCGCAAGCATGGGGACGCGTGGCTCCTCAACGAGACAAGCCGTGCCGTACTCCGCGACCACGAATCCCCCACCTCGAAGCCCGCCTGGTACCTCGGCACCGACCCGGAAAACGCACGCAACGTTGTGCTGCAATGGCTCTCCGTATTCGGCGAAATCCGGACCGCGGACCTCGTCGAACTTTGCGACATCTCCCGTTCCACGGCCACCAACCTCATCAGCGGGTGGGAAGACGACGGCCTACTCGTCGCCGTGGGCGGAGGGCGCTCCCGCAGGTACCGCAAGGGTGAGTAGTAGTGGTGCGGGTTTCGGGGTTCCGGGGTGGAAGGTGTGTTGCCAAGTTTGCTCGGGATTTTGTGAACAGAATTGCGCCTGCCCCTAATCTCCCAAGGTTTTCCTGAAACGTCGAAACCTTGGACGATTAGCCCCCTCTATTCTCGTAATGGCTGGTCAGGACCTCGCCTTACCACGGCACCGACGAGCCCGCCGGGACCTCCCAATGCTTCGGAACCAGGTTCCTGATCTCGTTCGGCGTCTGCGGCGGCAACATATCAACAACTCGTCGGCCACCGCTCGGCCCCGGCATCACCGAGGTATCGACGGCACGCTGCGCATCGACCGTGTTCGCATGCACATCACCGTACGTGAGCACCGCGACCGCGAACCCGGCACCGTAACTAACCGTCGCGGTGGAGCTGCGCCGGTCGTCGGCCCAGCCGAACTTCGTGCCCTGCACACCGGGCAGTCTCGAGGTGCCGTAGTTCTGCGGGAAGCCATCCGCGGCGACGGGTGCCGCGTGCGCCATGCCACGCAGCAGTGGCGCAGCTACCGGATCGTGCCTGATGGCCTGCACAAACCTCGCGACGTCCACCGCCGACGTACTCGCCAATCCCCAATTGCCACGCCGTTGAGTGGCACTCAGTTTGAAGTCGCGCGCGATCGCATCAATGGCCTGCGGGTACGCCGCATCGAGAACGCTCGCGATGCCATCGCTCGAGGTGCGCACCATCTCCTCCACCATCGCCTTATGCCGCGGCGCCCCGTGGTACAGCACCCAATAGCCCAGGTAGAGCTTGCTCAGGCTCAGCGCCGGCCGCGCCTCCCACCCATTTCTCGACGCCTCCACTCCCCCACCCGCATGCACCACAGCAACTGCGGATCGGGGCGAAGCGGCGTCGCCACGCACGGAGATCGCCGAAGCACTCGGCGCTACAAGAACTGCGAGCACGAACGCGATAAACAGGGCAATGAACTTCTTCACAGGGGCCTCCTGAAAATGCCACTTCCAGGAAGTGTAGCCAGAAGAGTCAGAAAAATGTGAACAGATCTGCATGTGCAAATCTGTTCACAAAATCTCTAAGGGCCTTTTGCGGCACCTTCTACCCGTGAGTTAGACGTCGCGGGCGATCAGGTCGTCGAGAGCGACCGGGGAGAGCAGGTACGGCGGGACCTCCAACACCGTGAACGCGCCCGACTTGCCATCCTCCGCGAGGCGGGCAGCCGCGCGCGCGTACGCGACGGCGACGGCGCCGGTGAAGTCGGGGTTGCTGGAGAGTTCCAGGGTGTACTCGACAAGCTGGTGGTTCTCGCCGACGCCACCAGTGGTGATCACGTGACCGCCGTGCGGCATGCCGGAATGCTCGCGGACGAAGGTGGCGTCGTCAATAAAGTTGACCTCTACCTCGTAGCCGACGAAGTAGTCCGGCATCGTGCGGATGGTGTGCTCGATGGCGGCGGTGTCGGCGCCATCCTCCGGCACGATGTAAACGACGCGCTTGTGGGCGGACTTGCCGTCGAGACCCTCGGTCTCGCCGCGGCGCGCGCGATCCAACGCATCCGGCGCTGGGATCGTGTACTGCACACCCTTCGCGACGCCCTCAATCCTGCGCACCGCATCCGAGTGACCCTGCGACAAGCCCGGGCCCCAGAACGTGTGCTGCTGCGCATTCGGCAGAATTGCCTCCGCCATCGCGCGGTTCAACGAGAACATGCCCGGGTCCCAACCAGTGGAAACGATGGACACCGTGTTGTGCTCGCGCGCGACCTCGTCCATCGCCTTGCGATGACGTGGGATGTCACGGTGGTTATCGTAGGTGTCCACGGTAGGCACGTACTTCGCAAACTCCGGCGCCTGCTCCGGAATATCCGTCGCCGAACCCAGGCACAGAATCGCGACGTCAATCTCGTCCTTGTACTGGCCAAACTCCGCCACCGGCAACACGCGGGTGTCCGTGTCCAGCTTGCTGCGGCGCGAGAAGATCGCCGACAACTCCATATCCGGCTGCAGCTTCACCAGCTGCTCCACGCTCTTGCCCAAGTTTCCATAGCCGACAATGCCAACACGCATAATGCGCCTCCCTTTCCTCGTGGCCCTTTGGGCTCGTGGCTTCTGGGCTGTTTGCCCATAAATTACGGGCCTACTTTACTCGCACATCGGTTGTGAGGGAATGCGCACGACGGGTTGGTGGCAGGTTGGTGGCTTGTTGGTGGCTTGCTGGTGGCTTGGTCACAGGGAGCGAGTGCCAAAGGACGCAATTTCGGTTTTGGAAACGGCTGTTTTCCCAGGTCGTGAATTTTCGGGTGCGTCCTTTGGCACTGGCTCCGCTGGCGAAAGGGTTTCTAGCAATTAGCTGTGCACCAGAACCCGGGTTTTTGGCGGGGCTGGAGGGTAAAAGGCCAGGTCGCTGATTGCGCGAGGTGGAATTTGGTGCACCCGGCGCCCTCACACCGAAAGATATAGAAAGAGATAGAAAGATATCGAAACAAATTGCTGACCTGCACAAATAACATTTCGGCGAGGCTTCCAGGCTCCCTATATCTTTCCGATATCTTTCAACTCCCAAAATTGGCTCCGAAAAGAATTACCTGGGGAATGTACAATCTGCCACATGGTCACGGAATCAGCTTGGGACGCGCTCCCCTCGTATGTTCGTTTAGCGCTGGAGGCGATTCATGATGGAGCGACGGCGGACTCGCAAGAGTCGCTGATTTTGGAATTCAAGGAGGATCCCACTGCTCGTGAGGGGAAGGGCGGGAGGGCGAAGCTCGTCGAGAAGCTGTTGAATGAGGCTATTTGTATGGCCAACAGCGAGGCGGCGACGGGGCACATTGTTGTCGGCGTTGCGGACCGGACTCCCGGCGCGGGCGCATTCACTGGCACTGAGCTGGGCGAGGAGGACATTGCCCGCAGAATCTTCAATGGCACGAAGCCGAACATGAATGTGCAGGTCACAGCGGTGTATGCGTGGGGTGCTCGGCTTGTAGTGATTCACGTGCCGGAAGCTCGTGCGCTGTACACGCGGGGTGATGGTGCGGCGAAAAGGCGGACGGCGGACTCGCAGTTCTCGTGCCAGCCGATGACAGAGGAGCTACGCCGAGCGATTGATGCCGCGCGGCGAGACCCTGACTATTCGAACGACCCAGCCGATATCACTGTCGATGACCTGCAACTTCCCGTCATCGAGGAGGCTCGGCGGATGCTGCGGGAGCATCGCCGCTCGCGGGGCTCAGACGCGGCAGTCCCGCAGACCACCACTGGCCTGCTTCGAGAGCTCGGGCTCATGCGTGACGACGGCCAACTCAAGCGCGCCGCCGAAATCCTCCTCGCCCAACCAAACCCGACAGACGTGGTGGTCCGCCACCTGTGGCGCAGCATCCCAGGGCAAGAACCGCAGGCCACGCTCATTTCAGACCCTCTGCTGCTGGCGTTGCCACGCCTGCGACGTCTGATTGCGGAAAATGGTGACCGCGAGATTGAGCGCGTGCAGTTTGCAGATGGTGAGGAAGTCGCCATCAGTAGGTTCCCGTCGCAGGCAGTCGACGAGGCCGTCTCGAACGCATTCATTCACCGCGACTGGCGCCTGCCCGGCCCAGTAGTGGTCGAGCAAACGAACCGCACGCTCAAGATCACTTCTCCGGGACCTCTCCCACCAGGCGTAACGGTTGATACATTGCTATCGACGCCCTCAGTGCCACGGAACAATCGACTCATGGCAGCGATGCGCACGCTCGGCCTCGCAGAGGAAAGCTCGCGCGGTTTCGACCGCATGTGGACCACCATGATCCGCACCGGCCGCAGCGCCCCGGAGGTAACCGCGACCGAGGCAAATGTGCAGGTGGTGCTAGCAGCGCAGCAGCCAGATACCAACTTCATCAAGGGCTTGCGGAAGCTTTCGGAGCGTTTCGGCGAGGAGGTCGTCGATAGTGTTGCGGCACTGATTGTGCTCTGGCACCTCAACTCCGCGCCGCTCATTACAGCAACAACGGCTGCACAGAAAACCCAGCTCACTACCCTTGAGGTACATGAGCTTATGGACGACCTCGTCGCCCGCGGCCTTCTCGACCCCGTCACCGACGCCGACGAGTGGACCCTCAGCGGTGAAGCCCGGAAACTCCTTAACCTGGGACAACCCGGCGACCTGGCCACCGTGAGCGTCCAGGAATGGATCGAGGCCAAACTCCACGACGGTGCCGCACTCCAATCCGCCGACATCGCCGACCAGACCGGTGTCAGCGTCGCCGAAGCAGGCCGGATCCTTCGACACTTGCGCAGCCTCGGGCGCGCGAAGATCGACCCGGATGGTCCTCCGCGAGGCCGCGGCACCCGTTGGATTCGGGCGTAGAAAGAGATAGAAAGATATCGAAACAATTCTCTGACCTGCACAAACGGCCAGAATTGCCACTTCTCGGCGCGTGATATCTTTCCGATATCTTTCAGAGCCTTAAAATGGTCCTAAAAAGAATTACCTGGGGTTTTACCTACCGGGGTGGAGGAGCGATTCTGAAACGTCCAGGTCGCAAACAGTCCACAATGGAATTTGCTGCACGGCACCGACCGTGCCCACTATCTTAAAACGTAATCAATAACCGTTGCGAAATTCGGACAGCCCGAGCGCTCTAGCATTACAGCAGTTATCGGCCGGTCCGCCGCTTTGATGCCCTTCACCTTCTCCCAATAAGCCTCGTTTTCCTGCGCCACCCTCTTACAAAGCCCTGGGAACGCCTCAAAAATGTGGCAAAAGAAATCATCCGGAGTCACCACGTCAAACAGAAACTGCTGTGAGCCAACATAGTCAACGAGTCCCCTGTCGCTGGTGACGACGTACTGGACGTTGCCAGCCACGGCAGCGCTGAGAACGTGATGATCATGAATGTCCGCGTACCCATACTTGCCAACAGCAAAACCGGAGATTTCCCATTCCGCCACCGCACCGCGAATTCGCTTGAAGCGTTTTGAAATAGCACCCTCGGGAGCGTGTGGGTTATTTCTGCGCAAATGATACTGAGCTTCGGCGATAATATCCTCGGTCCACACTGGAAAGAATGGTGGCTCGACATCTTTATCAGAGCCCAGGAAGAGAAGGAAGCACCAGTCGGTGAGAGTGCGCAAGTACCAGACGTTAGCGTCAAAAAGGACTGGAATACTCACAGGCCTTCGATCTCATTATCGAGCTCTCGAATCGCATCGAACTCGTGCCGTGCGCGCGCACGGCACCGCTGCAAGTATGCGACGACGTCTTCCCTGCGAAGCCGCGTGTGTGACCCGGCTTTGAAGTAATCGATTTCGCCTTCTCGAATCCGTTTCATCAGAGTCGGCCGAGAGATCCCGAGATACTCAGCGGCCTCAGTGGTGGTGAGTATCTCGGAGGGGCGGGAAAGCGCGACGCTCTCTCCGCGCGCGACCCTGGCCAAGATGGACTCGATAAATGAGGCTAATGCAGGTGGAAACGTACCGCGCACGGCATCATGAAACGTTTCGGGGTTAGCCACGACCTGGCTGGCCTGCTGCTCGACAGCTTGAGTGACCTCAATTGCCGGATTAGTTTTCGTTGTCACAGCGCTTCACCTCCAGAGGGTTTACACTTATAACTGTAACATCCACACCATAAACGTGCAACCCGCCGTACTACGCCACCATCTGCCAGACCGTCACGCAAATAATCACGATGCCCAGGCCGAACACGAAGATCGCCTCCGGCTGGTTGGCGTAATGACGGAAGGCGGTCGCGTGGCGGAAGAGGAGCATCGGCACGATGTAGACCAGCAAAGTAATGAAGATACCGCCGACGACCGAAATCAAATCCAGGATTGACGGGTTGAAGATGGCGACAGCGACCGTCGATACGAAGACGAAGAGATAGATGCCCGCGCGGACCGCACGCGGATTCCACTTCTCCGAAGCCTTCGGCGCGACCGCGCGCAGCAAATACTGCGTGCCCTCCTCCGTGCCAAGCATGTGCCCGAAGTACGACGACGCAATCGCACACAGCGCGACCACCGGAGTCACCACCGCCATGAACGGGGCATTCGTCGTGTTGGCGAAGTAGGAAAGGACCGGAATGTTCTCCTCGCGCACGGCGGCCATGCCATCCGCGCCGAGGGCGAGCGTGCAGGACCAGACGAAGAACATCGTGAAGCTGACCAGGAGCGTACAAGTGATCAACTCAATCTTGGAGACCTCCTTCTCCGTACCGGCCACATCACCGTCGTGCGACTTCTGCACATCCAACGCCGACTGCGACACCGCCGCCATATGCGAAAAGGAAAACACCAGCACAGGCAGCACAAACAGCATCGCCTTCCACAGCGGCACATCCGACTTGTACGCCATGAAACTCTCCAGATCCCAGTACGGAATCAAGTACAGGGAGACGGCAGCGAGCGCCACGATCAGCGGATACACCAGCAGATTCGCGAACCACAGCGTCGCCTTCTTGCCGAGGGCGTAGGCGCCCGTCATCACGCCGACGCAAATCGTGGCCAGCAGCCAACGGTCCACGTGCGGGCCGCCCATCTGGTTCACGATGAAACTGTCCATCGTGTTCGTCACCGAAACGCCATAAATCAGCACGATGGGGTAGATGGCGAGCCAATACATCAGCGCCGTGGCCAGGCCACGCTTCCGCCCAGCCAGGGAAGTGATGACCTGCAGCACGTCCAGGCCCTTCACCGGCGACGCCGACACAATCCTCGAATACATCCGATGCGAGAAAAACACCATTGGTCCAACCAGAATCGTCGCAAGCAGGAGGGGCCAGAAGCCGAAGGAGCCGGCGTCGATAGGCAGGAAGAGGATTCCGGCGCCGACGGCGGTGCCGAACAGCGTAATCGCCCACGACCAGGTACTACCGTCCGGAGACGGGGCTCGGCGCGTACGGCGGATCTCGCGCTTGTCCGCCGGTGTGAGGTTCTCCAGCTCGAACTCGTCAGCGGCAACCTCCTGGTGCTCGCTGCTGAAAGGTACGGGGTCCGTGGCGCGCTCGCTCATGAAATCCTCTCTCGCTCGACAATAATGTGACCCCACACACCTTAGCCGATGAATGAAATTGAGCTAACTTATCGACGGCCAGCTGCGCGGAAGCTTGGGCGGAAGGTGTCGAAAACTGTCCTTAGCGATTTTGTGAACAGAATTGCGCCTCGCTATCGGAGTGCCTCCGGAACGTGCTGTACCGCCACCACATCCAAGCCAAGCACAGCCAGCACGGCCTCAACCTTATCCAGCCGGACAGAACGTTTTCCCTGCTCAAACTCTCGAATGAACCGTTCCGACACCATCGACAGGTCGGCCACGTCCGCCTGCGTCAGGCGCATGGCACGGCGTTGCTCGCGAGCCTGCTCGCCGAGACTGCGGGGCGTGGGGGACATGGGGGCCTTTCGGTGTTGTGATTCTGGAGGGGTTTCGGCCTTTTGGAGTTTCGGCACGATCGTGCCGTTTTGAAGTATATTGTGCGGAATAGTGGTGCGCAAGAGGCAGTTTCGGCACGATCGTGCCGGTTTCACGGAGTTTGGTCAGCATCGCATTCACGAGGAAAATCCAGAAACATATCGCACGTTTGTTCCATATCGTTTGGGGGTGGCAGGATCCGTTTGTCCTTTGCAAAGTTAAGATAAAGGCATATAGTTCATTTTCAATTTTCACTTGCCCTACTCGAAAGGAGCGATCATGACCGCCCCGCTCGTTGAAAATCTGTCGAAAGAAGCTGCACGTCATGAGCTTGCTGAACTCAAAAAGTCGATCGAATCCCTTTCTGGGGACTCGTTCGAAGAGTTTGAAGAGCGTGCGGACAACTACAATCTCACACCCCGTGAATTCGCCGTGTGGGAGCGTGTTTCGGAACTGCGCTGGCTCCTTGGCGATGACTAAAAACGCTGAGCAATTACAGGCCCTGGTCGCCGAGTTCAGCGCAGACCTCGCCGCTACGGTGGAAGCCTTCACCGGACAGCATTTTGAGTTTAGTAGCAAAATAGTTGAGAACGGCAGCATTTCGATCCGCCTAAAGCAGATAGAGGACCGTGTAGGCATCATTCCTCTATCTTGGAACGGGCACGTAATACTCGGATTGCGTCCGACGTTTAAATGCACCTGGGATTCAACTCACAGTTTCTTGGCCGTGGAGAACTCCAGCTTCGCTGTTCACGCTCAAGCAAAATCAAACGACGAACCGCTTTTCAGAGTTGAGTACGACCGCAACAAAAGCAACAGACCGAGTTCGCACTTCCACGTTCACGCGCATCGGGACGAAGTAGCCCACCTTCTAGGCCTAACAAAGAAGTTGGATTCAACGAACGATCAGAAGATAAAGAAATTTACTTCGGAATTCCCTCGACTCTCAAAAATCCATTTCCCTACTGGTGGGCACCGTTTCCGCCCGTCATTGGAAGATGTCTTAGAGAGCCTCCGCCAGGAGTTCAACCTCGATACCGATCTAGGCAGATGGAAAGCGCACCTAAATAAGTCACGCTTGAAATGGCGAAAGATCCAAACAGCAGCCGTTATACGCGACTGTCCTCAAACGGCATACGAGATACTCGTGAATGAGTTCCAAATGCCCGTGCCCGAAAATTGGGAATGCCCGTCGGATAACGACGCCAAAATCGTTCGAGATTGAACGGAAGAGGTTAGAGGGCGGGGCGCCGGTAGATGAACTCGTGGTCGCGGTGATTGCCGACCTTGAAGAAGTACTCGCCAGCCTTGGAGAAGCCGTAGCGGTGATAGAAACGCTGCGCCCCAAAGTTCTGCGACCAGACCCCGAGCCACGCGGTACGCGGACCGATCCAGTCGAGGACGAGCTCAATGAGGGTGGAGCCGAGGCCGGACTGTTGGTGATCGGCAAGGAGGTAGAGGCGTTTGAGCTCGCGGTCTTCGGGGAGGACGTCGGGGTGGGGGAGGCTGCAGGGCCCAGCGAGGGCGTAGCCCACGAGGGCGCCGTTGTCCTCGACGACCCAGGTGGCGTGGTCGGGGTCGGCGAGGAGGATTTTGTGTTTCTGCAGGTCGTAGGCCTCGTTGAGGAAGGCTGCGAGGTCGGCGGGGTCGTAGAGGTGGCCGAAGGTCTGCGTGAACGTGGCGATAGACAGTTCGACGAGGGCTTCGGCGTCGTCGGGCCTGGCGCGGCGGATCGTAGGCATGGGGACAGGATAGGGGAAGGGATAGGCGTCACAAACGGAGTCGGGAATTTGTGAACAGAATTGCAGATGGGAGTAATCCGGGCTTAAGGGACATTAGGGCGCAGCGGAAGACGTTTGGTGGGACAGTGGGGCGTCGATAAGCAAGAGTCCCTGCGGTACCGTGGGCTGCGTGACTGATGCACTTGCACCGAAGCCTGAAGACCTTTCGATCGACGCGCCGTCGGAGCTGCGCGAGCAGGGCTACGACCCGGTGGCTGCGGGCAAGGCTTCGTGATCTAGGAGGATTATGCGAATTTACACACTCGGGTTTTCACACAAGAGCGCGGAGGAGTTCTTCGACATTCTGCGCGAGTCCGGCGTGCGGCGCGTGGTGGATATTCGCCGCTCCAACACGAATCAGCTCGCCGGGTTTACCAAGAAGGACGACCTGCGCTACTTCCTGCGGGTCATCCTGGACATGCCGTACACGCACGAGCTCGCTCTCGCGCCGTCAGCGGATCTGATGCACGCGTATCGGCATGACGAGGTTGGCTTCGATGAGTTTTCGAAGCAGTTGCGCGAGGAGTACGACGCTGGGGAGGTTTCGTCCCTGGACCGCTCGCTTTTTGACGACGCCGTGCTGCTTTGCTCCGAAGCAGACCCCTCCACCTGCCATCGGTTAGTTGCCGCCGAGTACCTCGCCGAAGTTTGGGACGACGTGGAGATCGTGCACCTTTAGGGGCTATGTTTGGGCTTAGCTGTCCTGCTCGCCGTGGCGTTCGCCCGTAAGCATGCTGAGCAGCAAAATGTTGCCCGCCGACAGAGCGTTATCCGGGCAGTACACCGCGTGTGGCACATACGCGCGCAGGTGGACAACTTCTCCCTGCTTGAGCGGGAAACGCTCGCCGCCGCACTCGAACTCGAGGGACCCGTTGAGGCACTGCACGGTGATCGGGTGGGCCGCCTTGTGAGCCGGCAACGTCTGGCCAGGGCAGAAATTGAAGACGATAAGGTTCGCGCCGTCGCCCTGCAGCAGTCGCTTGACCCCTGGCCGCGCGTTGTCTGGCCGCGGAGCAACGGCGTTGATCGTCTGGATGCAGGTGGCGCGGTCGATCGAGCCTGTCGAGTCTGCAGCACCAAACACTTCGGGGCGGTTGACGGGGAGGTCATCTTTTGGCTGAGACATCGTTGATCCAATCTGTGGGGTATCGGGGGTGGTGGTGTCTGGGCGTTTACGCACCATGTTATCGGCTCAGTCCGCAGAGTGTGGCGTACGCAGGATGACTCGTTGGCGGGGCTGACGTTTGGTCAGTGGATGCATCTTCTCCCCAAGCCTCATGCGGGAGAACGCAATGCTCGCGTAATTCTTTGGAATGAGGCGCTTGAACCGAACCTCTCGCCCTATGGCCGAAGCTCCAGTAATCGCAGGCGTTTCCAAAGCCAGGCGCTTGCGGTCAAAGAACTACGCAACCGAGCTACTCATCGACGCCCGCTAGTCAAAATTGAGTCAACACGACCCACCGTAGGTGATGATGGGGCCGAATCGCGCCAACTGCACTGCGATCAACCGGATTCTACGGCGCATGGCGACGACTACGCTCACCCGCCCCAAACCGTGCTCCCCACCGAAGCGATGGGGGGCTCAAGCGAGTTCACCGGGCGGCGGATCGTTGGCCCCGCTATGTTGCATGCCGCGATTATCGACGGCACGCTCGCCCAGTGGGTGCGGAGGCTGGAGGCCTTCTGAAGTAGTTGCCTCCAGCGGAGTCGGGATTTTGTGAACAGAATTGCAGATGGGAGTAATGGGGGTTGAGGCACTACACAGTCGCTGCTCAATTCAGTTCACTAGTATCCCGTTTTCGGTTGGGGCAGGGCAGGGGGTTAGCGGTTCCGGTTCAGGAAGCGCTCCGCGGCACTGCTTCCCTCTACGGCGGTGAAGGCTTTGCCGGGCTCGGAGGAGCACCAGTCGTAAAGGATGGCAGAGGCGGCAGCTAAACCGAAGATCACTGCGGCGACCGTGCCGATACGCTGGACGTTCGGGTCAGAAGCAATCTCCTGGAACCTCCGGTTCGCTTCCTCTAATTGGGCGCGGAGGGCGGCGGAGGGGTCGTCGTTACGCGGAGTGCGACCATTGCGACCGCGATCTGGCGAATCCTGCTGGAACGCTGCCTGAATATCCGCATTGATGCGTGCGAGCTGCTCATTCAGCGCACCGGCGTACGGGCGGGCGAGCTCACCGCCAACCGCCGCGAGCACACCCACCGGCACGAAATAGAACAATGGCGACGCCAACGCGTTAGCGAAGCAGCGCTCGGCAGTCTTGCCAGGCGCGGTCGGGGTCGACGTTGCGGTGACGGTCGGCGTGGGATCCTGCGGGTCCGCCGGAGCAACCGGAGTCGTGGTGACAGTGGTCGTGACGGTCTCCGTGGCCTTTTCGGTCGTTGTGGTGGTCGTCGTAGTGGTCTCGGTTGCTGTGGCCGTTACGGTGGTCGGGGTGGTCTCCTTGGTGGTCACCGTGGTTGTTTCGGTGGTCGGCTCAGGGACCTTCTTCGTAACGGTGGTCGGGGTGATCTCCTTGGTGGTCACCGTGGCGGTTTCGGTGGTCGGCTCAGGGGCCTTCTCCGTCGTCGTCGCGGTCTCAGTCACCGTCGTTGGAGAGCAATCGCAGTCTGCGGTCGTGGTCGCGGTGGTAGTTGCCGTCGTCGTCGCAGTCGTCGTCGCCGTGGTCGTCGCCGTGGTGGTTGCGGTCGTCGTTGCCGTGGTGGTTGCGGTGGTAGTCGCCGTCGTAGTTGCCGTCGTAGTTACGGTGGGCGTTGGCGTCTCGGCAGGCGAGGTCGGGGCTTCCGGCGCTGAGATTTGGGTCTTGGCGGTCTCACGCTTGATTGGGTTCATGATGACGCCGCCGACGTAGCTGCTGTAAATATCCGACGGGTACACCTCCGTCATCGAACAATGACGCTGGTTATCGTATACGGGCTGCTCGATGACTACGCGGCTACCGCTAGGAAGGAACACCTGCCCAAGCGTTTTGTTCAGGTCGGCGCGATTGAGGTTCAAACCCCAGTCGTAAGTTTGCTGCCAAGTCGTGTTTTTATACTGCTCATTGCGCTTCTCCAACGTTCTCGGGTCTGTCAACCGTCCCTCAGCGTCGAACTCACCAGCTTTGCCGGTGACCTTCTTGCCGTCGGCGTCAAAAATGGTAATGGTGGCGTCGCCAAGCTGAACATTGGCTGGGTCGATGACGCCGAGGAAAAGCTCGGTAAGCCAGGCGCCGTATTCACCAGCGTGGAGTTCGTATTCCGTCTTGGCAATCCAGGTGCACTTGCCGTCAACTTCCTGAGGCGAAACAGTACGCTTACCCGGGACAGCGTCGAAAGAGAACTCCGGATTAATCAGCGCTTGGGCAGCGCCAGAAAACGTCAAAGTCTCACCCGCGGGAGCATCTTTCGTTGCTTTGACGGGGACGGTGATCTGGAAGTTGCCTTTCTCGCCCATAGCGCCACGAAGGTCTACTTCGTACGACCCTGACGGGAGTTGATTAAACGCCAGAGTGCCCAAGGACTGGCCATTGATGTTTACTGCCGCTTGGTCGGCAAGCTCGATGCCGTCTGGCAGCGTTACCTCAACAGTGAAGCCTAAAATGTTGGATTGACCAGGTTGAGCAGCTGCGTCCCCAGCAGGAAACGGCGCCTCCGCTGTTCCCGAAATCGTTATATTAAACGTGTCACCAGCTTTGACCTCGTCCGCCTTATCCGTTTCGACCTTCACGTCCACAGCCGGAATCTTCGCCGCGTCTGTCACATCGGGGCTCGGCTGCATGCCTGCAGTGTCTTGCTTCTCCACATACGCGCCCGCCACCGGGCCACCCACCGCAGTAATTGACCCGCACGCAATAGCGATGGCACCACACAGCGCAACCAGTTTCTTCCGGTTCATTTTCTATTTCTCCACAAATCTGCACAACGCCGAACACAGGCGACTTACACGGATAACAATAACCCTTTGCAGACGGTTTTAATAGAGCTTTAATTATCGACGCCTCTCCGCACCCCGGGTGCCCAGTGCGCTCCGCATGCTACTTCGGTCTCGTCGACCAATGCTGGTCACGGAGTTTTCGGCCCATTCTGAGTATCTGGGCCGATTTCGCGGTTCGGCGATCGGCGAATCGGAGACATGAGGGCAGAAGGGGATTAGGCAGTGGGTGGGGGATGTGCTTCACGCACGGAGTCGGGAATTCGTGAACAGAATTGCAGATGGAGAGCGACGGGAATGGGGAGATAAAAGATGGCCCCGATTGCTCGGGGCCAGAGCCTATTTGCCTTGCAGCTCGAGGTACTCGCCATAGACAAGGATGCCTCGCGGACTCGAGACAGTCCGCAAGCTCTACGAACTCTCGTGTCCGCGTGGCTGTCTCTAAAGCTGGTTTCTTCTAGGAATGAAAGTTCCGATATGAAGGTTCGACCCGGAAAGAACGCCCGTCTTTCCGGCGCTGCAATAGATCTGCGATCGTGTCCACATCGTTCGGCCGCATACCAAGTTCTTTACATTTAGCGCGAACTTGCTCAACCGTTACAGGTTTCCACCTATCAGGACGATTCATCATGTCCGCTTTTAGCTTGTCTACTTCATTCCATTTCAACCCGCTGGAGTAACCGGCTGCCATCCTTGCAACGTACTCCAGAATGCGATCAATCCCATTAGGCAGAGGCTCAGCATGAGTCGTTTCTTCTTCGTCTGGTACGTAGGGCGTTGTTCGATCATGAAGTAGCAAGATGGGCTGATTGTCCTCAATCCACTCTTGGGTTTCCTCTGTGTTCCACTCGATCACAACGAGCGCATCTGCATCGATACCCCACAAGTCATTCAGGTGCTTACGATCAGGCCACGCAAACAGCACTCGTCCTCGCTTCTACAGAGAAGCCTTTGCACCACCGGCCTTCCGGACTCGGGGTTTGTGGCAAAGGGTGTTCTACTGTGGCGATCGGCTTTCCATCCTGAGCCGGAAACTCTAACGAGGTTTTCCCGAAGTTCGGAGCCTTTTTCAGGTGCAGTTTCGTCACTCGAACACATCAGCGCAATCGCATGCAGAGGTGTCAGAAGTGCGCGATACTCTAAAAAGGTATCAATTCTTTCACGTCACTCTAGAAAGGTCTCTCCATGGCCTCCATCTTCCGCACTGTCCCGTGGGACGTGCAGCAACTTGTCAATGATGTTCACTCTGGAAGGATTCAACTTCCAGATCTCCAGAGGCCATTTGTCTGGCCCACGTCGAAGGTTCGTGACCTTTTTGATTCGATGTACCGCGGCTACCCAGTAGGCGAGCTTATGTTTTGGGACGTTGCTGCCGACGGTGAGTCTCGATCAATTTCAGGTGACGCGAATTTCATCGGCCAGCACCAAATTATCGACGGCCAGCAGCGCTTGACCAGTCTTTATGCCGCAATAAAAGGCTTTCCTGTCCGGGACGTTAACTATAACGAGAAGCGGATCCGTATTGCGTTCAATCCATTTAGTGAGAAGTTTGAGGTTCGTACACCACCTATTGCCAAATCCCCGGAGTGGGTCGAAGACATTTCGACCTATTTCGCCAGCTCCTACAAGGCAAGAAAAGCATTCTTCAAGAGGTATGAAGAATCCGGCGGAACTCTCAGCGATGAAGAAGAAGAGGCAGTTCATGATGTCTTTAGCAAACTGTCTGGGCTAGAGAAATACCGGTTCAACGTCGTTCACCTTCAGAGCGAGGCCGACAAGCGCCTCGTTGCTGACGTCTTCGTTCGCATCAACTCAGAAGGAGTTCGACTGAAGGCATACGACTACATTCTGACGTGGCTCAGCGTCTTTTGGCCTGAAGGCCGTGAACAAATCGAGGAGTTTTCACGCAACTCCCGTATGTCCCCAGCTCATGCGAGCTCCGCACTGGGGAAAGAAATTCAGTGGACGGCTCACAACCCCTATATTGACGTTGAGAACGGCCACCTTGTTCGTGCAATGGTTGCTGTCGGGCAGCGACGAGGCCGACTGCAAGATGCGTACGCCGCTCTTCAAGCAAAGGATCGTCACACCGGCCGCGTGAACTCTGAGCGTCAAGAACGCGAACTAGGGCTCCTCAAGGACGCTCTACCGGTCGTCGTGGATCACACGAACTGGACGGAATTCATTCGTTCGATTCAGGCCGCTGGATTCCGAACCAACCGGAACGTCACCTCGCACATGAACATCATCTACTCTTACGTGATCTTCTTGCTTGGACGCAATGATTTTGACGTCGAGCTCGCTCGCCTTCGCGCACTGGTTGCCCGCTGGCTCTTCATGTCGCAACTCACCGCCCGCTACACGGGCTCATCGGAATCCCAAATCCAGAAGGACCTCGACCAGATTGCTGCGCTGGACAAGGGCGACGCGGATGGCTTCGAAGAGCTGCTTAACCGTACGATTAGCACTCAACTCACCGAAGACTACTGGCGTTTCAATCTGCCTCAGAACTTGGTTACTTCCGGCGCTGCCCTATCACCGCATTACCAGTGCTACCTCGCTGCGCTGAACATCCTGGATGCCAAGATGTTCATGCTCAACGAGCGCGTCCGTGATTGGATGGATCCCAATCAGCCCGCGGCTAAGGGCACCGAAGGCCACCATCTGTTTCCACGCAAATACCTGGAAAAGGTTTTGGGGATTACGGACTTCAAGCGCATCAACCAGGTGGCTAACTTCGCTCCCACTGATTGGGCTACCAACATCCATATTTCGGATCGCGCCCCGAAGGACTATTGGCAAGAACTCGTCGAGAAGCGCGCGCCAGACGAGGAATGGCTGAAACAACAGATGTACTGGCATGCCATTCCAGAAGGTTGGGAAAACATGTCCTACGACGAGTTCCTTTCCAACCGCCGTAGCCTCATTGCCCAGGTTATCCGTGATGCTTTCGCCCACATCACAGCTGGCTCTGCACCGGTGATTTCTACGTCTGACGTTGAAGAACGTTCCGGGTCTAGAACCCTGCAGGAGTTCTTTGAGGCCGGACTGCTGAAACCTGGCGACCTTCTCGATCCGGTTGATCCAGATTGGATTGTTGATGCCGTCATTAATGAGGACGGCCACCTTGTCATCGATGGCGTCAATATTTTTGACTCACTGGATGAAGCCACGCACTCCCTCGGCGTAACGAACCTCAAGGGCGAAGAGTTCTGGGCCTTAGAAGATGGCGATGACTTGGTTCCGCTTTCCAAATTATCTGCTAGTTCATAGGAGGTTTTCTTCCTACTCGATTTCCGCAACGGGGTGGAGTGTTAGAAAGCAAAGTTGATGGCTCCTTCCACACCCCCACAAATGGCAACGGCAATGGATGTCGGCATCCTGTTCCCACCTCTACAAGCAGGCTCCTTCGGAAAAATCCGTGCTCAGCCACGGACTGGCGGGATGCGTGGAAGCGTTTGTCCCGTTTCTGCAGTTCCCGCTAGCAGCGAAAAAGGTAGCACCCTCGCCCAGTGGGTGCGGAGGCTGGAGGCGTTCTGAGGTGGGGTGGGGAAGTGCTTCGCGCGCGGAGTCGGGATTTTGTGAACAGAATTGCGGGTGGGAGTAATCCGAAGCCGCCCGGGAATTACAGCCGACTTCTACACCTCCGGCAGCAGGTCGGAGGGCTCGCCGTGGGTGGTGACGAGGAGAGCGTCGCGGGCGCGGGAGGCGGCGACGTAGAGGAGGGAGCGCTCCTGTTGGAGGGCGTGTGCCACTTCGGCTTCGGCGAGTCCGCGGAGGCGGAAGCGCTGGGGGAGAATGTTGCGGCCGACGCCCATCAGGACGACGTGGGTGAACTCCATGCCTTTGGCGCCGTGCATGGTCATGACGGAGACCTGTTCGTGGGCGGCGGTGTCGGCGTTTTTGGTTTGGATGGCTTCGATGCCGTGGTCGCGAAGTCCGGAGAGGATGCGGGGAATCTGGCCGCGTGTGCGGCACATGACGCCGATACGGGCGTTGGGGTCCTCCTCCAGCCAGGTGCCGATGAAGTGGGCGGCGGCGTCGAACTCCTCGGTGGGGTCGGTGCAGCGCACGAGCGTCGGTTCGGGGCCGGAGCGTGCGGAGCGGTAGCCGAAGGTGTTGTCGGTTTCGCCTTCGCCGTCGATGTAGGCGTTCTCGGAGCCGTCGAGGATGCGGAGGGCGTAGTCGAGGTTTTCGCGGGTGGTGCGGTAGTTGAGGGTGAGGCGTCGAGAAGCGCGGCCGCGAGTGGAGATGCCGAAGCGGCTCAGCACGAGGGGATGGCCGTAAATGCGCTGGTGGGAATCTTCGGCGAGGAAGATGTCGTTGGGGCCGGGGGCGACGCTGGCGCGCAGGAAGTGCCAGTGTCCGGCGTTGAAGTCCTGGGCCTCGTCGACGACGACGTGGTCGAAGATCGGGCCGCGCATGGTGAGGACGGCGGCGCCGATGGCGGACATGGTGGGCCAGAGGAGTTTGCCGTCGATAGCTTGGGTTTGCAGGACGGACTCGAGCAGCGGCCAGACCAGCTTGCGCTGCTTGCGGTTGAGCGGGGTGCCGCGGCCGGTGCGGGCGACGCGGAGGTACTCGGCCTGGGTGGTGATGCCGTGGGCAAGCACGATGGTTTCGTACTCGGCGGCGAGGAAGGTCTGGTTCGCGATCTCGGTGGGCAGGGCGTCGTCGGCGTCGAACAGGACGCTGTCCCACACGCTTTGGGCCTGGGCGTCGGTGTAGGGTTTGACGGCCTTCGCGGCGACGCCGAGGACGCTGCGGGTGGCGTGTTCGATTTCGGCGGTGGTGGCGTCGAGAAGAATTTTGCGCACGATGGCGTCGATGTTCTCGATGTAGAGGCCCGGCGCGCCTGGTGAGGTGGCTTCGGGGAAGGTGGGGTTGAGGATGGTCATTTGGGATTTGAGGCCGTCGGCGAGGCCGCGCGTGTAGGTGGTGAGGAGGATGCGGGCCTGCGGGCGGGTGGTGATGAGGTTGTTGGCGCGGTGCAGCGCGACGACGGTTTTGCCGGTGCCGGCGCCGCCGAAGACGCGGGCGGAGCCTTTGTAGTCGCCTTTGGCCATGCGGCGCTGTTCGGGGTGGATGAAGGTGCGCCACTTGTCGAAGTCGCCGGTTTCGATGACGTTGCGCAGGGCGTCGGTGTCGCCGTCGCCGATGTAGGCGAACTCGAGGGCGGCGGCGGTTTGTTTGAGGCCGGCGATGACGCGGGAATCGTCGGTGGGGTCGGGGGCGTCGGCTGGGGAGGTGACGTAGAGGTCGAGTTGGTCGCGGACTTCGTCGACGCTGAACCCGGCGAGCAGGCCGGTCATGGCCTCGTTTTCCCAGGCGGGGCGGGTGGCGAGGAGGGGGTCGAGGTCGGCGTCGGTGGCTAGGTCGAGGACCTGTTGGGTGAAGTGCGGGTCGATGCCGAGGTCGGTGTAGAGGGAGTCCGGGGTGTAGCCGTGGGCGGCGAGGGCGTCGCCGGGGCGCGAGGCCGCGGCAGGCGGAGCCGAAGGGGCAGCAACAGCAGAAGCATCGACCGAAGCAGCAGGCTCCGAGGCCGGCCCTGTCTCCTGGATGAGCGTGGTAATGCCGTTGATGGGGTTGACGTCCAGGCGCAGTTTGGCAGGGTCGAGGCGGCGGGCTTTGGAGATGCCTTCGTCGTGGGAGTCGACGTCGACGAGGACGAAGTGGTGGGTGGTGGCGTCGCGAAGTTCGAAGAGGACGGCGCGGAACTGTTTGTTGATGCGCCCGGTGCGCACGCGCTTGTCCACCGCGTTATTGATCGTCTTGATGTTGAGCGACGGGTTGGTGGGGTCCTTCATGAGCTTCTGGCCGAAGTCGAACACTTGGGACTTGAGGCTGCCGTCGACGTTGAGCTTTTCGTAGTAGCTGATGGTGACGGGGATGCTCATGGCATGACCTTTCTCATTGCGTCGTCAGTGATGGTTTCTGGGGTGAGCACGGTCCACCCGGCGCGCCGGAGGGCGGCTTCGGCGGGGGATTCGGCGTCGGCGGCGTCGTAGAGGACCACGACGTGCCGCTCGGGCCATTGCACCACAGTCATGAGGCCTTCGAGTTCCTCGCCGACCAGGATGTTGGTGGAGGCGCCGGCGGCGGCGAGTTTCTGCAGGGCTTCGGTGACGGCACCTTCGCCTTCGAATTCTTCGATGGCTTCGACCCACTCGGGTGCGACCTCGTCAGCGGCAGGCTTGTCGACGCCCACCTCCGGGAGCGCGGGCACGCTGGCGCTGGTGGATTCGCTGGTGGTGACGGTGACGGGCTCGTCGGAGAGGTAGAGCAGGTTGGAAAAGCGCAGGTAGTCGTTCCAGAGTTCGGTAGGGATGCTGTGGCCGGTCACGTCGATGTTGAGCGTGGTGGGCAGCAGCCGGTTGCCGATTTGCTCGAAGGTGAGCTCAATGTCGTTGAGGTAGCGCAACACATTCCCGTCAGGGGCATCAACGGTGCTGAACATCCTGGCCAAGAGCAGCACGGTAAGACCCTCCCCGTAGGAGGCGAACGCTTTGTCGCGTGGGTTGTCCAGGTAGTGCAGCAGCTGGGTAAGTGGGGAGGAGACGATGGTCTCCATGGCCTGCGAGTCCAGGGCCGGCAGGGCGCCGCCTTGGGCCATACCGCGGGGGTCGCGCCAGGCGGGTGGTTCCGCGGTGCCTTTGGTTTCGGCGTCGAACCAGTTGAGGTCCTGGTGGGTGATGGTCCACGGCAGGTAGCGCTCGGTGGCGAGGCGGGCGCGTTTGTCCATGTCGCTGGCGAAGCGGAACACGTCGGGGGAGGCGTGGTAGGCGTAGCCGTCGGTAAAGAGGGCGACGCTGCGCACCTGGCGGTTGCTGCGGTGGCGGAAGAGGAAGTCGGGCCTGGTGTAGCCGAAGTCCTCCTGCTCGTTCATCACCCACTGCTCCCCGGAGGGGAAACGGATGTGCCACTCCATGCTGGTGGCGGTGGGCCGCTGGGTGATCTCCGCGTTGCGGTCCTCCAGCGCCTGGCGCAGGGTTTCACGAAAGCGGATTTCCAGCTGGCTGCCCTGGTCGATCGTGGGGGCTTCGCGCTGTGGGTCCCAGGTGACCGAGGCCGGGTCCGTTGCCGGGTCGGGGTGGTCCTGGTCGGCGAGGATGGACAGCAGCGCACGCTGCGCGGCGGCGCGCGAGGTGACCTCGATTTGCTGCGGGCGAGCGTACGGCAGTAGGCACTGCGGGCAGGCTAGGCGCTCATCGGCCGCGCAGGTGCAGGACACGACACGCTCGTACGCACGCAGCAGCAGGTTGCGCACCGATTCCGGGTCCGCGAACTGGGAGAGATAGCCGGTGCCGCCTGGCACGTTATCGTGCAGCATCAGCGCTTCGACTGCGCCACCGCTTTCCTTCGGCACCTTCACCGGGGTGACGTTCAGGTGGTCCGGATCCCCGCCGAGTACCTCCTTGAACCCGAGGCGGATCGCCGCCGCCAGCGACGGGATCGTGGTGTTATCGCCCGCGCTGAAGCGCTCCGGGATGTGCAGCAGCACGCCCTGGGTGCGAAGCGTGCGGGCGAGCGCCACGCTCATGACGTCCTCGTCGAGCTCGTTGCGCTGCGGGCACCACGGCCTGTGGTCCCACTTCGAGTTCTCCCCACGCGCCGAATCCAAGTGACCACAGTGCTTACACACCGTAAACAGCGGCGCCTGGATCTCCCGGCCAGCAAACATACGCGGCACCGCGTGCCCGTTACCCAGGTTGAACCAGCTCAAGTCCACCACACGCAAGTATTCGGCACCGAAGCCGCCGGAAAGGTACCACGCCCCGCCCTGACCGTGCTCGGGCACGGAGAAGCTCATCGTCGAATGGAACCAGGTACTCACGCGGTGCTCACTGCGCCCGTCAATCGTGGCCTGGCTACGGTCCACAGAGGCGGACACCTTCCGCAGGTGCACCGCATCAATGCACTGACCGTTATCCGCAAATGCCGCGGAGTGGCACACCGGGCACGCGCCGGGCTCACGCGCGTCCGCTGGCTCGGCGTAGGAGCACGCGGGGCACAGCCGCCACGCGGTGACGTCGGAGGCGTCGTCGCCTAGCTCGACGGAGTCGATGCGCGCGGCGATACCCCGGGCGTAGAACGTCGCGCCGGGAGCGAATTCCTGCAGGGCAGAAGCTACGCCGCGGGTGAGCTCGAAGGGTTCGGGCTCCAGCTCGAGGGTGGAGGGGTTCAGCGTGCTCACGGAGACGGACAGTTCCACAGAATCGTCGAGGAGGGCGAAGTTGGGCAGCAGCCCGTAGCGCTCCATGGCGGAGACCCAGTGCTCGTCGAGTGCGAGCTCCTTCAGGTCGCGTCGCACGCGGCGCAGGGCGGACTTCACGGCGCGCAGTTCGCGCTCAAGGTCCTCATCCTTGTGGCGTTCGTCCTGGTTGGACGCGTTGAGCTTCTCGAGTTCCTTCCAGCGGGCATCGAGGACGCGCTCGCGTTCCTGGTAGACGCGCACGTGCTGCTCCCAGCGCTGTTGCGCGCGCTTCAAGTCCCCCGCCATGGAGTCAGGCCCGCCACCGAGCGCCCAGTTGCGGGCGTGCTCGAGCGTCTGCTTATCGACGTGCTCCGCGTCCAAGGTGCCCAAGAACTCTTCCACCCACGCGCCAGTGTCGTGGGCGTCGTGCTGGTGTTCCACGAGGACGTCGACAAGCGGGGCGGGGCGTGCCTTCGGGGAGAATACCGAGGTGGCCTGGCGCAGTTGGATGCCCAAGACGTCGAAATCGATGGAGTCGATGATGTAGGCGGTGATCTGCCGGTGCAGGATCTCCGTGGCGGACAGGAACGCGGCGGGTGGCTCGACGCTGCCCGCGATGACGGAGAGCGGCTGGTTCAGCTTCGGCAGCGACGCCCCGCGCCCACGCACGAAGGCCAGCACCAGCGAGTTACCGGTGAGGCGCCCGGCGCGGCCGACGCGCTGCACGTAGTTGGCCACGCTGTTCGGCAGGGAGGAGAGCATGACGGTGGACAGGTCACCGATATCGATACCCATCTCGAGCGTCGGGGTGGCCACCAGCACGTTCGGGGCATCCGGGGCCGGGGTGCCGCTGGCGAGGTCCCCGCGGAAGGTGCGCTCCAGGGCAAGGCGCTCGTCCTTGGGGATGAGGCCCGTGTGTTCAGCGGCGACGACGGAGCGCACCTGCTTCGAGGTGTACAGGGTGCGGTAGTAGTTGGCGGGCACCGCGCTTTGCTCGAAGGCGCCGGGGCAGCCTTGGGTGGTGCACGCCATGCCGGTAAGCAGCGTGCGGGTGGTCGCGGCGAGCGCCATGTGCGCGTTGCACACGTTGCACTCCAGCACGTGCGGCTGCGCCTCTTGCGTGAGGATGATCTGCTCAGGCTCAAGCGCGTACATGATGCCACCACTTTGGGTCTGGATGGCCGTGAGCACGTCGCGGTTGGCCAACTCGCGGAAGAGCGTGGTCAAGACGGTGGCGGCATCGTGAGGCGTAATGCCCAGGACCTTCTCCGTCCACTGTGCGTAGCGTCCGCGTGGGCTGCCGAGCGGGGTGATGCCGCGGTCTTTGTCGTCGATCTTCTTCCCGGAGCGCGGGAACTCCGGCGCTCCGCCGCGCGGGAAGGAGGGCACGCCGCGGGATTTGGCGTTTCGGTTGTTCACGAACCAGGCGTTGCCGTCATTGGTGAGGTACTGCTTGAGCCACGGGTGGTTGATGGCGCCGCGTTCCCGGACTTGCTCGAGCAGCCCGCGCAGCCACTGCATCCGCAAACGCTTGTCCTGCATGGCGGTGGTGGGGCTGGCCACGGCATCCAGTGCCACTTTGCCTGCGGATTCCAGCACGGCGTCTGGCACGTCCACCGCCACGGACAGCGCGCCCGTCTGGGCGAGGGAGCGCGGCAGGTCCGCGCGCTGCCCGAACTCGAGGGCGACGTCAAAGGCGATGCGCTCGAGCGCGCTCGTGCGGGAGGCTCGCCTGCTTTGCGGGTCTGCGTCCGGGTCCCAGAAGGCGCGGAAGTTCGGGGTGTGCGCGATTTCGGCGGGGAGTAGCTCGTAGCGGGCACGGTACTTCTCCCCGGAGGCGTCGGCGGCCTCCACCATGCGGCGTGGCACGTCCGCCAGCGAGAGCACCTCATCGCCCACGGCGTTGTACATGAACGTACGCAGGCCGAAGGCGTGGGAGCGCGACTGCACGAACCCGGCGCGGTGCGCCGCGTCCTGCACCGTATCCGCGAACACGAGGGTCTTCTTCTCCCGGCTCTCCAGGTCCGCCATGCCGAAAAGGTTCGACAGTCCCACGGAGAGCAGCGTTGCCACGGCGGAGCCGATGTAGCGGATGGAGTCCGCCTCCCCGCAGGAGGGGCAGGTTTGTGCCTGGGCGAGCTCGTCCGCTTCGAGGCCTGCGAAGGTGAGCACCGGTACGGACAGGCCGTCCGCGAGCGCTTCTTCGGAGGGTTGAGTGCGGCTCAACTCGCGGGTGCCGGTGTGCAGCCACATGAGCGCGCGGGCGTCCGAGCCGCTGCCGCCAGTGGTGAAGTCGGTGCCCCGCTTCTGCGCCTGGTGGTATTCATTCGTGGCGTCCAGCAGCGCGCGTTGCCTGCTGCGATCCTCGATTGACCCGGCGCGGATCTTGGCCACGTCGAAAACGGGGGAGTCCGTGCCTGGTTCCAGGGACGTCATCCACCCTGCGCGCCCGCACTTGCGGCAGTAGCAGGCAGGCAGCCACACGGCGGAGTCCCCGGTTTCTTCCACTGCGCCGTCGTCTGACCAGCGGAAGATGTGACCGTCCTCAACTGGGGTGACGGCGCGGTCCACGCGGGAGACTTCACGAACCCACAGGTGGGTTTCCACGCCGGGCAGGCGCTTGCCTTCGAAGCCGTAGGCGTCCCCTGCGAGTGCGCGCAGGTAGGACACCACGGTGAGCGCATGGGTGGTGAACTCCGCCGCGGTCTCCTCCCCAACGGCGCGCACAAGGTACTGGTCTTGGCTGTCGAGCACCTGGTGCGGTAGCGTGCCCTGCGCGCTGCCTTCGCGTTGCGTGAGTGGGATCGCGTGCGCGGAGGCCTCCAGCACCGACTTGGTCAGCGGGTGCGCGGCGAAGGCGGCGATGGTGGCATCCAGGTTGTCCGCGCAGTGCAGGAGTTCGCTGCGGAATACGTCCAGGCAGGTTGCTGCGTACTCTTCGCCTGCTTCCACGCGCGCCGCCACCTTCTCGACGACCCCACGAATCACATCCGCATCCACTTGCACGAACGCGTCCGTCCGGGCCTGCCCATAGGCCTGCGCGATCTCTTCACACCACTGCCCGTAGGAGAGCACTGTCTCCCCGACAAGCGCGTCCTCGCTGAAGGTCTCGCCGAAGATCGTCTTTGCGAACCCCAGCACCTTGTGTGCCTCATCCTCCCCGCCCAGCGTCGCGGAGGTAGCCACCGGCGTGACCTGCCCGAGCGGGCGCGCGGCGGCCTCCGGGGAGAGGAACCCCGCCGGTTGGTGCTTCTTCAACTGGAGACCAAGCCTGCGCAGCAGGAGCGCGACGTCGGTACCTTGGGCGCCGTCGTACGTATGGAACTCGTCGAGCACGATGTATTGCAGGCTGGTGGCGGAGTTGCGCCAGATTTCCCTGTCTGCCGGGCGGAGCAGCAGCTGGTCCAACATTTTGTAGTTCGTCAACAGGATGTCTGGTGGGTCCTGTTGGATCTGTTGGCGCGACGTGATGAGGGACTTCTTGGACACCTTGGTCACGTTGCTTCCGGCTTGCTCACCGGTGTAGATGCCAGCCGTCACCCCCGCGAGCGCGGTCTCCTCAGTGAGCAGCGTTGCAAGGCGGTTCGCCTGGTCGTTCGCCAGCGCGTTCATGGGGTAGAGCAGCAGCGCTTTCACACCGCGTTGCCCCTGCGCGCGCATGCGCCGCGCGTGGTCCAGCACGGGGTAGAGGAAAGCTTCCGTTTTACCGGAGCCGGTACCCGTGATCACCAGTGTCGGTTCTGGACGACGCTGTCCGCCTTCGTCGAGGGAGCGGAGCCGACGAAATGCCTGCGCCTGGTGGTGGTAGGGCTTGAACCAGTCCGGCAGCCACCCGAGTAGCTCTTCCCACCCGGTTGCCCGCGCATACGGCAGGCGTGTGCGCACGTATGGCCCGTGGAACATGCCTTGCTTGGAGTCTTCGAGGAACGCTTTGAGCGCCGCCGACGTGTCTTGACTGGCCAGCGAGAATGTGGTGGCCAGGTACTCACTGACGCCTTCAAGCACATGGTTGGAGGCGTGAACGGGGATCAACGTGGACATGCGGGCTCCCTGGTGACGTATTCGTGGTGAATGTTACACACCGCCATTAGATTAGTCATTGAGAGCGTGCAGTTGGCCGGGCCATTCGCATCTTGTTTCGCTAAAAATGGAATCGATCACAAGTCTATGCATGTAATATACGAGCATCCCCCGTCGATTTCACGGCCAGGGAAACAGGTATCTCCTTTAAAGAATGGAAGTCAATGCTCGAAACTATCTCCCTTGTGCTGAGTTGTATAGCATCCGCCCTAGCTATTGCCAGCACTTGCCAAGTCAATTCTCTCAAGAAGCAGATCAAACAAGGCAGTAATAGCACAGCGTTTTCGGACATCAAGATGAAAAATTCCGGGGCGAATTCATCCCAGAGCGTAGGCAACCATGCTGAGCACTAATGGTAGAATCAGTGCGAAAAACTCAGGGAATAATTCGACACAGCATTTTGGCGACGTTATCCACTACGCCGTCCGAGAGCCTCAAAAGCTTCAGAAAACCCATATCTACAAATTGCTCAAACTATATTCGGACGCCAACGACGAATCGGAGACGTTTGACCTCACCAATCTCCCCGCCGAACTAGAGGAAAAGTTGTCGTTTAACAACGTCACAAGTCACAGGCGACTTTTTAGAAGCCTGGCTCATGAATTTCAATTAGTTGACCAAGTACTAGGTGATATTGAAAATTCTGAAACAATCATCAAATCGCTAGAACGAAAATACTGTTTGCTATTGCCTTCAGATCCCAAATGGCGAGAAACCCCGGGAGCCGCCGACAAAATACTAAAAGAACTCGCGGAGCACATTCAAGAGACAGTTCAAAACGACCCTCGCTTCGACACACTTGACATAGAGGTTGAGACAGTTGAAATGTTTTGTACGGCGCTCGTTGAAGTTGGGGTATCGAAATGTAAGGTTCTAGAAGTTCCAGGTGCGTAAACGATGATCATATTAGACCGAAACGCACGTCCAAAGAATACCGTATTCTATAAGGCCACTGAACTTCTGCGGGCCATCACAAAGCATGGAGCTATAGATTCACTTGACTTGTTCAAAGCTACAAAAAATGAACACCAGTCGCTCCATATTCAGTACCATACTTACTTATTCGCTCTTGACTTTCTATACTTGAACAGCTTGATTTATTTGGACGAATTTGGCCTCTTACATGTACATCAAAACATTTCGGATAATAGCGACGGATAACGACACCGATATACGCACAGTTGCATTTCGCCAAGGTATTAATCTCGTCGTTGACAACGAACAATCCGACAAGCACAACAAAGTTGGAAAAACTACGTTCCTTCGCTGTCTCGATATATTGCTAGGCGCCAAGGACAAGAAAACTATCCACCATGACCACCAGCTTCAGCAGGAAAACTCCGAGCTTAAAAATCTAATCAATGACTCTCGAATTGCGATCGAAGGAGTTTTTACACCGGATCTTTCTATCCCGGATCATGAGGACGAATTAACCTGTAAAGTTGACTTGTTTGAACGTGGCGGTCGTTACATCAACGGCTCTCGATACAGCTACGAAAACTATGTTCAAGAACTAAATCGAATTTTCTTTGCACATGGTACAGCTAAACCGACATTTCGGATGCTGATCAAGTCCTTTATACGAATTTCAGCCCGCAGTGATGATCCAGGGTTTTTGAAGAATCTTGAATCTACAAGTCTCGCATTTTACCACTCAATCTACGATGTATTGCTCGGTCTCGGCGCTCATTCACACAAAACTCAATCTGGTGATACTGAAAAGAAGCTAAACGCCCTGAAGAAGGCCCACAAAACATTCCTAGAGCTTCGGGATACTGATGAAATAAATACAAAGAAATCGGAGCTCGAAGCATCGATTGAATCACTCGATACCCTCGAACAAAAACTCGAGGCACTGACAGATCTACCGGCCTTTCGTAAATTCAAAGATGCGCAAGCCGAACTATATGGCCAATTCTCCCGTGCGTACGAAAGGCGAAACGAGCTCGAATATGAACTAGCAATGATTGATCTTAGTATCCAAGAAATAGAGCAAGAACGTGATCTACAGGCTGAGATCGATATCCAGAGCAAATTCTATGCTGAGGTCGCCGAACTAGTCCCGCACTTGGATAAGACTTTCAAGCAAATGCTCAGCTTCAACCAACGCCTAATAGAAAATAAACTTAAATACTTCTCCGATCTGAAATCCGATACACATGAACAGCTGCTAGCCACGCAGAATGAAATTGGAGAATTAGTCGGCAACCACGAGGTACTGAATGATCCTGCTTTGGATGAATTCCGGGAGTTAAACCATGCAATAACAGAACTGACCTTGAGAATTGGCGAGCTCCAAGAGTTTGTCAATACCGCCGAACAGTTCGAGGAAGAGATTACGTCATTGGAGGCTGAACTAGAGCAACACAAAAAAACGATCGAAGCGAGCAAGCACCAAGCGAAACAACGCATCGCGTCTTTCAACTACTTCTTCAGCGAGTTTTCTGAAGAAATTAATCAGGAACATCCAGTGCTCAAATACTATCATGATATAGACCATTTCCCATTGGAGATAGTACTACCGAATGGAGCCAGCAGCGGTTCCCGCAAGTCATTAATGGCTGCCTACGATCTTGCTTACCAAGAATTTGCAAAATCGAACAACATTATTGCCCCACGCTTTTTCATTCATGATGTCGTTGAAAACATCGAGGGCGCCGATCTCCGTCACATAATCGATATTTGTGAAGACACTGAAGCTCAAATGATCGTAGCCGTGTTGCACGAAAAACTAGCATCCGCAGGCCTGACAGAGCAGGAGATAAAGGATTACACCATCCTCAATCTATCCACTGACAGCAAGCTCTTCTGTGATTAGTAGGCTCTGTTCAGACCGCAGGCCTAATGAAGGCCTCGGCAATGCAACTGCAACGTAATCCACTAGTTTGCATCTTTGCACGAGAGGACCCTAGGCAAGTGCTGATCTGTGCCGACAGAGTCAACTTTCCTTCTTCTAATCAAGCCACATCGGAGCGCTGAATCCCGGTTTGGAAAACTCAGCGCGCGCATAGAAACCGCATTCAAAAGTTCCTGGCTCGGCGCCGGTGATAAACCGCCCGACCCACGGGCCTGTAGGCGTGAAACCATGTTCTAGACCGGACTCGACTGCACTCGCGAGCTTAGAGTATAAATCGAAGTTTGTATCATCCATAATTCCGCCTAGATTTATTTCGTTATCCCAAATATTTCTATCCTCTCCGCCGATATATCCCGTGCTTACTCTCCTTCTATGATGATCCGATTCAAAGTATAAATAGGCTGGCCGGGGTCGATTAGCGTATTTGTTTTTCCTGAGTAGCGACTCACCCGTGTTCCAGTTGAGTTTTCTGAATCCATGGAGACTTGCGAACGGGTCAGATTTCTTTGTTAATCCATACGGGTCATTGGAAAGCAGAGTGAATTCAAATCGAGGTGCTTTCGATGGACTCACTTTCTGCATCTCGAGGGGCTCAGTTTCCAACACCCACCATTGCTCAACGCCTTCCCGGATTCCGCCTTGTCGATCAGATGCAGCTGCGATGATATTTATGAATTCCCACCATTCAACATCGATAAACTTTCGCGTAACAGGCGGAAATTGAGCCTGGCGAGTTGTCGTGCCTTTAGTTACTTCGAAAAGCTTATTCGACATATCAACTGCTACTCGCACATCGAGCCTTTGCAGTTTCACCGGCCCTGACTTCGGGCCCGGGATTGGTTCGGGAGGGTCACTGCTCTCAATCACCCAAGGCCGAGACGCAGAAACCCGGTTCAAGACATCCTCGAAACCATCCTTTAGAGACTCATATACTTCGATGACGTCTCGTGGCTGAAACAGCGCAGTAGCAAGTGCTTCTTCTACTGCGTAATCAGTGTTCGCACTACTCACGCCTTGTTTCTCTAGCTTCCGCTGAATTCGTCTGGTCCTGTTGCTCCAGTCCCCGGGCCATCCTTCAGCACGTACTTTCTCGATTACCTGTAAAGCGACGTTGAACAACTCAGATTTCTCAAAAATTATTGAGAGCCTTTTAGCCGCTTCATTAATACAATTCCCGTCGAACCATGGCTCTTTTGAAAGCTCAGCGTAAACCTCATCACTTACTGAGACTGCCAAAGCATAGAATCTTGTCGCTTCATCTAGAACCCCCGGTTCAGAACGGCGTTTGTACAGGAAGTGAGCGAACTCAATTATTCCAAGGTGCAGGCGAAATAAGTTTTCAGATTCTGCCAAAAGAGCAAGTCGGAGGGTGAACAGTTTCACGACACATTCAAAGTTGTCGGAAAATCTAGCCATCCCGCTCGCGATACCTTTTATTTCAGTTTCGACGGTATAGTCTTCGCCACCTTTTGGCATGTAAATGGTGGTCTCGCCATACCCATTCTGCAATGACTCAGGCGAAAATTCAGTTAGGTATGCGATGATCTCCTCGCGGTCTGTTTCGCAAAGATACTCTTCCCACCAAAGATCAAGTGAGTGAAGTTGGAAAACTGGTGGGCATTCGATCATGTTCATCCTTCGTGTCGCAATAGCACAATTCGTATATGCACTTTATTTCAAACTGAGTCAGGCTACGATTCCTTTGCTCGCACTCTTTGATGCTCCCACTGGTCGTAGGTGAGGAACGGGTACTCAAACGTATACTCCACCTGCGATTGTGGGTGCGTCCAAGTGCGCTCTTGCTCGGTGAGTTGGGCGTCACCCTTGCACTTTTCGTGTTCCTTGACGACCTCCTTCGGTACTCTGCGACCGTTCGTGTCGTAAAGGTCTTCCTGGTCATACCGGTGCATGACGGGGAACTGGGTGCGGTAGATCATCTCAAGCTCGTCCTCGCTGACCCCGAGGCTTTCTGCGACAATTCTGTCAATCTCCCACTGTGCTCGCCGCCTCTCAAGGGCGTTGCGGATCGGCGTGTCTACCGTCCACTTCTCACCAGTGATCTCTTCCCAGAGTGGTGCGTACGCTTCGGTCAGGCAGTTGAGGCGGAGGTAGATGCGAATGAGGCTCTCCACATTCTTCACCTCATTTGGCCTGACCAAGTGTTCTATTGCAGGTCCATATAAATTGGCGATACCACTAACCCGAATTTGAAAATCAGATAGTAACGACGACAACACAGCTGCCGTCGTCACCGTTGCTCGGTTGTCTCCTGGTTTTGCCGCTGAACAGACACCATGAATGTGAGCTGTGCCCGGGGGGAAAATCGTTGGGTACAAAGTTCGGTAGCCTGTGGTCGCTGCCATTGCGCGCCAGGCAACTCGGTAGAAGCCCCTCGCAGATTGCCGTTCACCCTTGACTTCCCACTGCGTGTAGTCGGAGTCGTAGGTTGGCTTCTTCTCTCGATCTGGCTGGTAGGCAGTAGCGGGAGTGAAATCGCTTGGCAACGCCTCCAGATCAATCTCGGACCAATCCTGATTGTTCTTCAGCGTTGGGTTCGGTTGCTTATTCATCGGCGTCGAAACACCGATATGCGGCCCTTGAATAATGACGTTGTCCCAGGAATCAGGATGCGCCCAGCCGGTGTCAAAATAGCCTTTCTTCTTATCACCAGTTTCATGCCAGCCGTTCGAGAACTGCAAACCAAGCTCACCGATTCGTGGCTGCGCTGCGAGCTTCTCCAACACCTTTACTGCCTCGGTGTTCACGGTGTACACCATGCGTGATTCAAGCGGGTCGGCTTCCGAGTCGCCCAAGATCGAGGCCCACAGCTTAAGTGCGTCGAGATTAACGTGCTGAATACGGTCCTTGTGAGGCCGCTGGTCCCAGTTGTAGTTGTCGTCCTTCAAGCCAGGTAATGGGCCCTCACCGTTGTGTTGCAGTGACTCTTCGACGGTTCGCGGGTGGTAAAGGTGCGCTGCCTGGATAAAGTCGGCAGTTTCCTGCTCAGGTCCATAAGCGTGTACGCCATAGGAAACGAGGTGGTGCACGTCGAAAAGTGAAAGCTCATTAATAAACTGCCAGTGCCTCCGCAACCGCAGGTACGCGCCCCGGCGTAGGGGAGCGGCCTTCTTCTCGGTGAAGTGAGACTCTGGGTGGATGAGCGACACCACGCCTCGCTTCGAAGCATTGGACCAAGTGCGCTCCATGAACGCGCGGTAGAGGTCCGGCTGCTGGTTGGCCAGGTGCGGGTAGTCGGACACGTTGCCGAGCACATTCGCGGTGGCAACGATATCGCCGGTGCCCTTGAATACGATGTCGCGCATGCGGGCGTCGTCGTTCCAGTGGGCGCGGCGTTCGTTCTTCACGGCCTGCGTCGGCTTGTGGGCGAGGGAGAACCACGGGTCCAGCTCCGAGTAGAGCCCGTCCAGGTCGCCACGGGGACGCACCCACGGCGGGTTACCCACCTGCAGGTCGAAGCCACCCTCGGCGAAGACGGCGGCGAAGTCCAGGTCCCAGTGGAAGAAACCCTGCTCATCGGCAACGTCGCGAACGGTAGCGATCCACGGGTGGGCGCTCAGAATGCGCTCCATGGACAGAGCGCCGGACAGGCCGAGGTCGGTGGTTTCCAGCTCGTGCAACTCGTCCCAGTTGGTGGCGCGGCCAACGACCATCTGGGCCTCGTCGCGGGATTCGGCCTCTTTGCCCAGGATGTCCTGCAGGGTGTCTAGCCACTCGTCCCAATCGGGAAGCTCGGTGTCCAGTGCCTCATTGAGTGGCCAGAACTTCAGGGCGTTCCAGGCGTCCATCACCAGCCGGAGACGCCGGTAGGCGCCTTCCTCGTTGTGGAGGAGTTCGCGCTCGATCTGCTCGCGTGTGACCACGCCGGTGGCGGGTTCGGGGTTGCGGCCCCACAGGTCGATGTCGCGGCGGATTTGTGATTCCGCAATCTGCATCTTGGCAAGGGCTACGGACCACAGGAATTCAACGCGTTGAGCAAGGTTCAACAAGCGTTTGATTTGCGGGTTTGTCGGCTTGACCACCATGGACCTACGCCACGCCTTCAACGCCTTCTGCTCTTCGGCGGCGAGCTTCTTCAGGTCCTTCGCGTCCGCCGCGGCACCCCAGCTCTCAGAGGGGAGGAGGAAGTGATGGATGCGGCCCGGCGCGTACTCCCGGCGCGGCCCGGCCTTCAGCCACGCCTTCTTGTTCAGCTGCTCCTTGCTAAAGGTGGCGCGCAATGCGCCGACCAGGGAGTTTCCGCGCCGCAGGTGCAGGCCGAACCATGGGGCCTTCAGGCCAGCTGTCATGGTGTCCAGCCAGAGGGAAATCTCGGCAAGCTCCACGGCGGTGGGGTTAAGATCCACGCCATACACGCGGTGCAGCGCCAGGTAGGCCTTCACTTTTTGCAATTCGACGGCGCGCTCTTCCGCGGGAACGCGCTCGCCGAGTTCTTGTTCTTTCAGGTCCAGGTAGCACTCCGCAAGCTGGCGGACGGCTTCGACGGCGAAGGCGCCGGAGCCCATCGCGGGTTCGCAGATGCTCAGCGTGAGCACGTCATCTGCGCAGCTGATGCGGCCTTCCTCCTGCAGCACCTCGACTGCTTGGGAGACGCTGAACTCCGTGAGCACCTGCGGGGTGTAGAAGGACGCGGAGCGTTCACGGTCGCGGCTGGACTGGCGGTACACAAAGGAGCCGCGCGGGTACCTGCGGCGGCGCTTGAACACACCACCGGCGGGGTCTTCGACGTCTTCCATCACAAAGCTGTCCTCGGGGACCTCACTGCTACGAGAGACAGGGATCACCCAGGAGCCCTTCTCAGCGTTGCCCTTCGGGGCGACCTCATAGAGGTCTTCCTGCGCGATGAACCCGTGGTAGGACATCAACCCCTCATACACCTGGCCCAACTCGGTGACACCGAGCGTTGCGTAGGAGATGAACCCGCGGTCCTTCCCGGCCGCCTCACGGGAGAGCAACAGGTTGCGCAGCACGTGCGTGAGCGCCTCGTTGGACAGGGCAGTGCGGTCAATCAGCGCGGTGGCCTCCGGCTTGAACAGGTCCGCGTCCAGGTTGCGGAACGTCAGGCCGTGGTTCTGCGCATCCTCATCCGCGTCCGCTGCCGCAAACGGGTCGTGCCCGTGGTTGACCTGGTCAAACAGCACCTGCAGGGACTCGTAGAGGTGCGTGCCGTGGCGCGCCTGCTCGGTGACCGGCGGCGTTAGAATCTGGTCCCGCAGCCGGTCCAGGCCGTAGCCCGCCACGTACTCAGGACTGCCCGTGGGCAAAATACCCAACTCGGGTGAGGCCTCCGCGAACAACAAAAAGAGAATGCGGTACAAGTACCGGAGTGCCTGGCGGGCGAGCTCGTTGCCGTCGACATCCTCAAGCGTAAGGCCCTGCGCCTGGCGGCGCTGCAGCACATCATTGCCAATCAACTCAATCGACTCACGCACCGCATCACGCAAATCACCAGACACCTTCACCGCATGCTGGCGCGACTCCTCCAGCGTATCCGTCCACCACGTCGTACCATCCGCAGCGCGCTCAATATCCTCGCGCGCCAACATCACCGCGGCACGCGCCAGCTCACCCGACTTCGTCGTGTCATTGCGCTCCACCACCAGCTGCAGATCCACAGCCAAATAGCGGCCCAGCGGCCACAACTCACGCTCCGCGAGCACCACCCAGTTCCCGGCGATGATCACGATGAAGGCCGGAGGGGCGTCGCTAAGAAAAATATCCCCCACAACCTTGCTGGCCTGCGCAACCTCCTCAACACTGTCCACCGGGTCAGCCTCAAGCACCACCAAGGTGCCCGCATGGCCAACCCAGCCGACGAACTCCACCGGCTCCCCCGCACGCACAAAAGTGAGCTCCTGCGGCTCCCCATAGCCGAAGGCCTCACGGATCAACGCCGACGTCGGCGCGCCCTGCGCAAACGCCGACTGCAACGCGCCACGCACACGCTTCAAACGCTCCACAGGCGTCTGCGATAGCGACGCCTCCTTCGCCCACTGATTCGTCCGCGCCTTCACACGCTTCGTAAACGACTCGCCCTTCGACTCGTCCGTAGTGAGGTAGTAATCACTGATCCACTCCTCAACATTGACAATCGAATCAAACACAGCCATGGAACCTACGCCTCCCTCGGCAACACAAGAACAAGCGGACGCACCAACTCACGATCAGGATGCAACGACGCCACCAACGCCTTCTCCTGCTCCAACAACCTCGACGTCTTCGCAGCACGCACCGAATGCGCCGAACCAGCAGCCTTCTCCGCCTCCCACGCATTCGCCTGCTGCAACCAACGCTCAATCCTTCTCGACGAATCCGCCTTCGCCCCAGCCATCATCGGCTGCAACTGGCCCTTCGCCTGCTCAACCGCCGAACGGATCATTTCCTGCGCCCCCTCCGGCACCTCGACCGTGCCGGGGTTAATCGCATCCACCGTCAACCCGACCCCCTGCAGCCACGCCACCGGATCCTCAATCGTCGCCGGGAACGACTCCGGGCCCGCCGTCACAAACGCACGCGATACCACCTGGCCACGCTTATTCGTCAACGTGCCCATCAACAACACCGTCGGCGCATCCACCGCGCCCTGCATCGCAGGGATCCTGCCATTCGACAACTGCGCCAACGCACGATCCGTCGCCCAATCCGTCACCGGATGCAACGGGCCCAAAAAGTGCGCCGACGGCCACGTCGACCCCTCATCACCCGTACGGGCACGCTGCAACAACTCCTCCCCAAGCAGGCGTGTCGTCGCCAACTGGAACGACTCCTTCACCCTCCGCGCCGCCAAATAATCCTGCGGCAGCACATCCAACCTGCGCCGCAAATCAACCGGCGGCGCCAACTCCGCCACCCCATTACCATGCACATGAAACGCCACCCCATTCGCCTCCAACGGCTTCTCCGGAGCACCATGAAACGCCTCACTCAACGCATCCTGCAAATACCCCACCTCAGCCGGATACAACGAACGACGCTGCGCCCCCACATCAGCCACGCCCTCATCCGGCATCGCAGCTAACGACGCCAACAACTGCTCCACCAAATCCCCCGCCGAGCCATCCTGCACCGCCTCCGGAGCCAACGCGACGTCATCAAGCTCCTTCTGGCGCTCCAACACCTTCCGGATCTCATCCGCCTCAGCCGACTCACTGTACTTACCCATCAGCGAGCCCACATCCCCCAAAATCCGGTTCGCCTCAAACTCACGCTCCACCAACCGCGCAAGCACCTTCACCTCACCAACATCGCCCCCGCCCTCAGTATCCAGCAACAACGTCGCAATCTGCGGCGCATGCTCCTGCCCATACCGATCCACACGGCCATTACGCTGCTGAATCCTGATCAACGACCACGGAATATCAAAATGCACCAAATCATGACACAACGTATGCAAGTTCACGCCCTCAGACGCCACATCACCCGTCACCAACACACGCAACTTCGAATCAGCACGCTTGAACTCGTCCACAAGCTGCATCTGCTCCTGATCCGACAACTGCCCATGCATCACAGCAACCGCGCCCTTCGGCATCTTCAAATCCCGCTCCAGATGCTCCCGCAGCCAATGCAACGTAGCCACACGCTCCGAAAACACCACCACACGAGTCGCCTTCCGCGGCCCAACCCCCACCTCACGCAAATACTCCAACAACCGCCGATACTTATTCGACGCCCCCGCCGACGCCCCCGCATTCAACCCACGCAACCGCTCCAACGCCAACGCCTCCGCTGACCCCGACGGCACATTCTTCAACCTGTTCACCAGCGTCTCCTCCAACGCCGCCGGCGACGACAAAAACGCCTTCACCAACGTCCACGGAAACAGCCGATCCCCCGCAGGATTTCCTGCCTTTGGATGCACCCACACCTCATCCAACTCACGCGCAACCGCATTCTCCTCCGGAGACGCCGCCACCAAAATATTCCGAGGCTCCGCACGCTCAGCCCACTTCGCCCCCACAACACTCGCCACCTCAGGCGAATGACGATGCCGCCGAATAATCAACCGCTCCGCCGCCGACACATCAATCGAACCATCCGGACGCACCGACAACGGATCCAACAACTGCAAAATCTCACGGAACGAATCCGACGAACCATTATGCGGCGTCGCCGACGCCAACAACAACGCCTCCGTCGTCGGCGCCAACGTACGCACCAACTCATTATTCTGCGTCCCCGCATTCGTCGCATTATGAATCTCATCCACCACGACAGCATCCCAACGCACACGCTCCAACTGCGCCCGATACTTCGGAGACTTCAACGTATCCATCGACACAATCACACGATTGAAATACGTAAACGGATTCCGACTACCAGGCAACTTCTGACGCACACGCTGAATCCCCAACGAATCCAACCGCACCAACGGAATCGCAAACCTCGACCACAACTCCTGCTGGAACTGCTCCAAAATATGCTTCGGCGTCACCACCAAAATACGATCCCCACGCCCACGCCGAATCAACTCCGACAAAATCAACCCGACCTCAAGCGTCTTACCCAAACCAACCGCATCCGCAATCAACACACGCGGACGCAAATTCTCACTACTCAACGCCTTACGAGCAGCCGCCAACTGATAATCCAACGGATCCAACAACATCTGACCCGCCACCGACAACTGCTCCTGGAACAACGGCACCGGCGTACGACGCAACGTCGTCTCCAACCACAACCTCGACGTACGGAACCCCGGCGAACGATCCGGAATCACCCGCACATCCGCCGGATCCACCACCTCAACACGGTCAATCGCCGTGTAAAACGCTGCCGAGGAATCACGCACAAAATCCGACAGGCCGCGCACCGACAACAAAAACCCGTCCGCCGACTGCGTCACGTTCGTGATCAGCCACAACTCATCCCGGACCCGGACCGTGAGGCCGGGGGCGAAGGTTTGAGATTGCTCGGCTGCGGGCTTGGCGGCGTTCGTTACTGTCGCGTCAGGGCACATGACTGTTGATTCTATGTGTGATTTTGGGTGGGGAGGGATTTGGGTGGGTTGGAGTTTGAGTGGGTAGGGATAGGCATCGCGCTGAGAGTCGGGATTTTGTGAACAGAATTGCGGGTGGGGTGGTGGGGGCGGAGCTGGCGTCGATAAGCTGGGGCCTTCAATGACGCGGCTGCACAACCCAGTATCTAAATAAAAACGGTGCATCCCCGTCTAGTGGGATGCACCAAAATTTTTGCTGCGAAGGTGGACTAATACAGACCAGCCGCCTCGCGCTGACGAATCATCTCATCTGCTTGACGGACGAAATCATCCGCTCGACCAAGAAGCTCCTCGGACTGGCGGTTGAGCTCGAATTGACGCCGAATGAATTCTTCCGCCTTGCTAGCAAGATCCTCGGCGTGCTTGCTGTGTTCACGGATAGCAGGGCTGAGGTAATCCTCAGCCGGTTCATTCTCGGAAGTCTCCTCCGTCGCCGGAGCAGTAACGGCGGGGGTTGGGGTGATCACCTGCATGCTCGCACCCCGCGAGCTACCGGACTGGTCGTGTAGAGCGCCAGACCCGACAACGCCACCGACGATGGCAGCAATGACGGCGAGAATGCCAAAGACAGCACCGATGGTGTTGATGTCGACGTTGAGGTTACCTGGTTTGAGCTTGGCGAAATCCACAGTTGTTCTCCAGTCAGGAAAGTTTTTGGTAATAACCTTTGGAAGGTTACCACAGCCTTCGAGGCAGCGTTAGGAATCAGAACTCTCCTTAAAGTACCAGGTCACGCGGTTTTAATAAGTGTTGAGGCCATTTGCGATGTCGGGGCTAATCTTTAAGCTTGCTGGGTTGTCTTGCTAGCGGGAGAAGCGCCATTCACTTACAGTGAAACGCCTTGTGAGTGAACGATATTCATGGAGGGACGATGCCACAACCGGGTCGTGAGAGGGCGAACCCACTTGGGGCCGTCGCGCTAGTTGTCGCTGTACTCGGTCTCGTGTTCGCCGTTGCGAAGACCTTCCTGATCATCGGGTGGGAGCCACTGCGGTACGTGCTGCCAGTGATCGGGTTGGTGCTTGGTATGGGGTCGTTGTTCCTGGAGGGGAAGCGGAAGGACTTGGGGATTGCGGCGATTGTGGTCTCGGTCGTGGCGGGGACGGTCGTGCCACTTCTGTTTGTGGGGTTGCCCGTTTTAGGTCCAATAGCGGAAGCGTGAACTAGCATCAAAGGTTTTTGCTCAGTCAGGCAAAAGCGGTTTATCCAAACCATAATTAGCTCCTGACCTGCATTTATGGATATAAACTGAGTAGTTCAAAGGAAATGTCTGGGTGGCAGTTTAAGATGTGGGTATCCATATTTCGAGAGGCCAAAAGGAGCCCCCATGAAACGCTCAATAGCCGCGGTTGCCATCGCAATCGCACTCGGTACAAGCTCAGTCGTAGCCCCGCGTAACTCGCCCTTTGTCACTGCATCAGCGTCTGCAGCTGAACAGGTGACGCAGGCGGATCTTTACGACGCAGAAATCTACTCATCCGTATGGGGAATCGGACCAGACTGGGCCTCAAGCTGGGCAGTCGACACCAACACCAATGTCACCAACTACGTCGAAATCCTCAAAGTCCACACCGACCTGCCAGGAGTAGAAACCGACTACACAGACAAGAACCAACTAGGAACCTACAAGGTTCGACTCACCGGCGGACGCATCTACCCCGAAACCATCCCCCTCGACGTCGAAGCCGTCATCCACTACAACGACGGCTCCACCAAACGCCTCACAGGCACCACCTACATCAAACCACTTCCAGCACTAGTCGCACACGACGAAGCTTCCAAAGACCCCCACGCGATTGACCGCCTGACACAAGCGGATCTTTACGACGCAGAAATCTACTCATCCGTATGGGGAATCGGACCAGACTGGGCCTCAAGCTGGGCAGTCGACACCAACACCAATGTCACCAACTACGTCGAAATCCTCAAAGTCCACACCGACCTGCCAGGAGTAGAAACCGACTACACAGACAAGAACCAACTAGGAACCTACAAGGTTCGACTCACCGGCGGACGCATCTACCCCGAAACCATCCCCCTCGACGTCGAAGCCGTCATCCACTACAACGACGGCTCCACCAAACGCCTCACAGGCACCACCTACATCAAACCACTTCCAGCACTAGTCGCACACGACGAAGCTTCCAAAGACCCCCGCGCGATTGACCGCCTGACACAAGCGGATCTTTACGACGCAGAAATCTACTCATCCGTATGGGGAATCGGACCAGACTGGGCCTCAAGCTGGGCAGTCGACACCAACACCAATGTCACCAACTACGTCGAAATCCTCAAAGTCCACACCGACCTGCCAGGAGTAGAAACCGACTACACAGACAAGAACCAACTAGGAACCTACAAGGTTCGACTCACCGGCGGACGCATCTACCCCGAAACCATCCCCCTCGACGTCGAAGCCGTCATCCACTACAACGACGGCTCCACCAAACGCCTCACAGGCACCACCTACATCAAACCAGTCCTGGAGCTGATGAAAAAGCCAAACGAAGTGCCGTACATCAGTTGGGAAGGACTCAATGATCTCAACGGGACGCCACAGTACTGGCCTCACTTGACTGATTCCCCGGATGTAAAGTCGGCGCGCGTCGTGAAATTTGAGCCGTCTGTAGACGGCGTCCAATATGAAGCAGTCGAAGGCCGCGACGGAGAAGTTGGCTTGAGTGTCTGGCTGAACGACAATCTGGAGTACCCCGCAACCATTTCGGTAGACATCACAACCGAAGTGGAGTTCAACGATGGAGAATCTACCAGCGTTGATGGAACCCTCTGGATCCAAACGGACCCGAGCTTGGTTCCTAACGGGGTTCCCCCAGTCAGCGAGGATGAGTTTTACGACGTCACCACCACCCCGATATACCAGTACACTTTGGGCCCATCGCCAGATGTAGCGACGGTCAAGCTCGCGCAATTCGAAGCATCAGCCGAGGGCGTGCAGTACAGAGTCATGGACGAACCCAACTACGCTGGTGAGATCGAAATGTGGCTGGACGGCGATCGCCGATACCCAGAGACCATTACGGTTGATCTCTCCTGGGATGTTACGTTCCACGACGGAAAAACGACTCAGGTGCAGAGCAAGCAGACTCTGCATCCTGCAGCGTGGCTCATCGAAAGTGACGAGCCTCAAATGTCGATGGCCGACTTGTACGACCCGGAAATCACCACTGTCCCTGCGTACAGCGTAGGCCCTAAGAACACCTACTGGACCCACGTAATTGCTGCTGGACCAGATGTTTCGGAAATCAACGTCCTGAAATTCGATGCACCGTATCCACTGGAATACGAAACCTACAGCAACGAATTCGGAATGTTTGCTATGTACCTGCGTCTCACCGGTGGGAAAATCTACCCTGAAACGTTCAAGGTACCCATCACCTCTGAAGTCATCTACAACGATGGTTCGCGTGACGTCATCACTGGCACCCTCGAGGTACAGCCGCTCAAGTCTCTCGTAGCAGAAGAGACACCAGACGCACCAGAGCCCACCACCGAGGCGTCGACGACCGTACACACGAGTAAGCCGACTCCGACGCCAACGACGGCGACACCAAAGTCTTCGCTGACGACTAAGCAAGTACCACCAGCAGCCACGACAACTCCAACGGTTGCGCCAACCACCACTGCGACAACAAAGTCTCAGCCAACTCTGGTAGTGCCGACGACGACGTCTAAGGAATCCACCACGACATCCGCGACGCCAACGCGCGCTACAACAACCACAGCTGCACCGGTTAGTTCAAATACCGTAACGGCAGCCCAGAAACCGGCACCTACGAAGAACTCAGAGACCACAATCCCCACGCCGTCTGCGGTTACTGTGACAGTAACATCACCCGAAGATCAGCCAGCTAAGCCGAAACCAACCACGCCGGTTCCAGCGCCGACGAAAGAGGGCTCTTCGATGAGCACAGCGGGAATCGTGGCAACGGTCGCCGTAACGCTGTTCGCTCTCCTGGGTGGACTATTCTTTGCGCTCAAAGACCAGCTACCGAAGGAAATTAAACAACACCTGCCGTTCTAGCTGTAGGGTGTGAACGCCCGCACCGCGTCGGCGAGTACTGCTGCCGACCAGGCGCGGATGCGGGTAGTCAGGCTCAGGCTGATGTCCGGGGTGAGCTCGCGACGGAACACTTCCAGGTTCCGTGGACCAGGACGGCCGGATGGCTGCGCATACGTACAAGTCACGATGTATTCGGGACGATCGGTAGCCTGCGGGTCGGCGAACACACTGAAGTTCGCGGTCACTTGGGAGCCGGAAGATGAGGTCGGCGTGAGGGAGAAGGAAAAGCCGTCAGCGTCGGCGCAGGTCGGGGTGGTGCAGGTGCGGGCGATGGTGGCGTCGAAAAGAGGGTGCTGGAGTGCACCGAACTGGCGCTCGAGCTCCGTGAACACCGTGTCCGCGAGGCGGAGCGCGGGGGCATCGCCGAGGTCGGCGAGGGCGGAATCGACGTCGTCCGTGCCGCCGAGTTCGAGCATCGCGACGTTCATCGTGTCGATCGCTCGCTGCTCAATGAAGTCAATGAACGGGCGGAACACACCCGCATCGGCGCTCTCGAGGGCGTCGTAGTAGTGGTGCTTTTGGTCGTCGAAAATGACGAGGGGGATGCCGGGATCCCGGTACAAAAACACCGACGCCAACGCCCGCGCCACACGCCCATTGCCATCAGCAAACGGGTGCACGCATACAAACGCATAATGCACATACGACGCCTGCACCACCGGATGCGCCGCCACAAACTCATCCAAACGGCACTGCTCCACCAGGCGACGCATCTCACTCGGCGTCTCCTCCGGCGACGCATACACGTGCTGCGAACCATCCGGACGCACCGGGGAATTCTGCTGCGACTTATACACGCCACGCTGCAGCGGCTGCTTCTGTCGACGAACCTCACCAGCAATCAGCACCCTGACCTCATACTCGTCCTGGCTCGCCATGATCGTTTCGTGCAGGCGACGGATCAACGCCTCCGTCAACGGCCAGCGGCCCGTAGCCACATCAAGCGCCAAGTTGTAGCCGTCCATCGCCGCTTCAAACGACGGCCGCACATGGACACCGCGCTCCTCCATCGCCGATTCCCAACCATGCGCCTGCTTCGCCACGGAATACGTAAAACCACGATCCGAACGAAACACCCCCTCAATCGCATTCGTATCGACGGCAGCAAAGCGCGTCGACTCACGCGAATAGCGAGCACGCTGCTCCGCCCCGAAACGTCGAAACTCGGCAGCAAGTCGCTCAAACGCCCCATGCCCATTCGCCTGGTCGGACCACTCAGCAAACGTCGGAAACGGAACGTACGCAGCGGAATCGTTCACGGTACACCTCCCCAACCTCGGCGTGTCCTCATTGGCACAGACTCTAACACGAACACACCCCCACGCCAGCCCCCAGAAGGTGAACAACCGGCGGACGCGCTGGGAAAAGGCCTGGTGGAAGGTGAACAATAGGTAAAAAGTGGAAAAGAGTTTCATTCCCGGCGGGGGAGGAGAATAATGCCAGGTTGTGAGTATCACTATCCTTCTGATTCTGATTATCGCTGTGGCACTGTTCTTCGACTTCACGAACGGTTTTCACGACACGGCGAACGCGATGGCCACATCCATCGCGACGGGGGCGCTCAAGCCGAAAACGGCGGTGGCGCTCGCGGGCGTCCTTAATTTAATAGGTGCGTTCCTGTCAGTGGCGGTGGCGAAGACGGTGGCGAGTGGCATCGTGAAGTTGGACGGGTTCGATCTGTCCAACACCATCGAATCCGAGAAGCTGCTGCTCGTGGTGTTCGCCGGGCTGACCGGCGCTATCATGTGGAACCTGTTCACGTGGCTATACGGGATTCCATCATCGTCCTCGCATGCGCTGTTCGGCGGGCTGATCGGCGCGGCGATCGCGGCGATTGGCTGGGGAGGCGTCGTCTGGGAAGGCGTCCTGGACAAGATCATCCTGCCGGCTGTGTTCGCGCCGTTCGTTGCGGGGATCATCGCGGCCGTCGCGACGTGGCTGGTCTACCGACTCACCGCCAACGCCGAACACGAGCACCGCGACACCTACTTCCGCTGGGGGCAGGTCGGCACCGCGTCGCTCGTCGCGCTCGCGCACGGCACATCCGACGCCCAAAAAACCATGGGCGTCATCTTCCTCGCCATGGTCGCCGCCGGGCAATTCGACGCCGACCACACCATGCCCTTCTGGATCCAAGCAGCGTGCGCCCTGGCAATCGCCATCGGCACCTACTCGGGCGGGTTCCGCGTCATCCGCACACTGGGCAAAGGGCTCGTCGAAATCCACCCGCCACAAGGTCTCGCTGCCGAAACATCGTCCGCGGCAATCATCCTCACATCATCCCACCTCGGCATGGCTTTATCGACGACCCACGTCGCCACCGGATCCATCATGGGTTCAGGCCTGACGGGACCGAAAGGTGAAGTGCGCTGGGGAGTCGCCGGAAGGATGGCGCTCGCCTGGATCACCACACTGCCGATCGCGGCGGCCATCTCCTTCGTCACGTGGTGGGTGGCGAAGTGGGCGTCGACAATTGGGGGCGACCTCGTCTGGGGCGGCATCCTCCTCACCGTCATCCTCGCAATCGGCGGCGGCTACATGTTCTACCGTGCGCAACTGCAGCCCGTACACCGCGACAACGTCAACGACGACTGGGACCCAATCGACGGCCCCGAAGGCCCCCAAACCGGACCGACCGGGCCCGCGCACATCGTCGACACCACCCACGGACTCAACCACCACCTGGGCAAATAGGAGACACCAATGCTGAAATCACTACTCATGGTCCTCGGCGTAGGCATGCTCCTCGGCGCCGGGCTGCCCACCCTGTTTTCGTTGAGCATCCACTTCCTGTCCCCAGCCGAAGACGGCACGGCGGCGAGCGGAGTGCGGCGGGTTGTCGGGTGGGTGTTCCTGGCCGTTGTGCTCGTGGCCGTGGTCGCCGCCATTTTGCTGATCGCGCGCGAACGGATCGAATACTTCACCGGGTGGGACCCGTACCCGTTCCTGTAGGTTTTTCGGGTTGTTTTCGTTCCGGTGTTTTCGTTCCGGTCGAGGTGTTAAAGGAGTGCGACGCTGGTCGCCGAAAATCGACCCGGGCCGGTGCGAATGAGCGACCTGCATCGCACGCTTCTAAGCGCACGCTTTGAATGGATCGGTGTATTTCTACGGTTCAACCGTAGAGCCTGACTGCACGAGAATGAGGGAAAGCGGCTGTGTAAGCTTTGGAATAGCGCTTTATCGAAGCGCTCCCTTTTCTAGCGGTGCGAGTCTCCACCGCTGGTGCGGTGGATCCAGGCTTGCCCTGGCTAGTTGGGGCCACCCTTCCGTGGGAAAGGGGGTGAGACGAGATGCCTAAACCTGGTGTCGGCGATGAGCCGGAAAAGGGAAAGGCCCGGAAAGCAATCGGCGAGATTACGATCCGGACCTTTGTGGCGTTAGTGGCCAAACTGCTCGCGGAACTTGTCCGCGAGCTGACCGGTTGGCCAACTAACTAGTCTCACGAAGCCCTTCACTTTGCTTGCCGGCGGGTGAGGGGCTTCGCCTTTACGCTGACATGGAGGCGTTGGGTGGCTTCATGTCATATCCCACTATAGACGAGTTGTTGCTCTTCGGCTCAAGCCTGGGGAAATTAGTCTGCTGGCCACCGGGACTCGTTCCAGCAATACCTGCGACACGCCAATAGTGGGTGTTGACAAACTAATTTTGTGGCCCTAGAGTTACCTCAACGTGAACAGAAGGTTAACAACCTTCACACTTTGAAAGGAGGGACCCACATGATGCAGTTGATCAACCAAATCCGCACGTGGTTCCGCGACGAGAACAACGGCGTTGCCACCGGCATCGACGTGCTACCGCTCGCAGTCCTTCCACGGGCATAATTGCAAATGGGTTTGAGCCCGCACCCCTGGCTTTCGTGGCTGGGGGTGCGGGTTTTCGTGTTGGTGAGGGGCTTGTGCGCACCAGATTCCAGGATTTTGGGAAAGCGCCTTGACAAAAGCCCAGGTCGCAGGTTGGGCGGGAAGGAATGTGGTGTCCCTCCAACCGAGTGAGTGCCAAAGGACGCAACCCCTTTTTCGCGACCTGGGCTTTTGCCGGATCTGGCAGATGGAATTGCGTCCTTTGGCACTGCTGCGAGGAGGCGCGCACCAAATTCCAGGGTTTAGGAGGGCGCCTTGATAAAAGCCCAGTTCGCCGCAACGCCAAGAGGGAATCTGGTGTCGAGCTGGAGGGAGTGTGCACCAGATTCCAGGATTTCGGGAGGGCGCCTGGGCAAAAGACCAGGTCGCAGGTTGGGCGGGAAGGAATGTGGTGTCTTCGCGGGCAGGGTGAGTGCCAAAGGACGTAACCCCTTTTTCACGACCTGGGCTTTTGCCGGATCTGGCAGATGGAATTGCGTCCTTTGGCACTGCCGTGAGGGAGTGTGCACCAAATTCCAGGATTTCGGGAGGGGGCGGGCGGAAAAGCCCAGGTCGTCGCAACGCCAAAAGCGAAAGTGGTGCACAGGCCCCGCACAGGCAGCACACAGGCACACCAAAAGTAAAGAAAAGGGCCCCACGCTAGGAGCGAAGGGGCCCAAACGTCACAGCAAGCAACCCAAAACTAGTGGGCGACGGTGTGGCCGGCCTCGCGCTCGTTGGAGGAGCTCGTCATGGAGGCGAGGACTTCGCTGATGTGGAGGTCGCCGATGGGGGCCTGCTCGGGATCCTCGAAGAGTTGGTCGCCGAGGATGTTGTAGACGTAGTCGAGGTCCTTGTCGCCGCGGCCGGACAGGTTGACCAGCAGGTTGAGCTCGTGGCCGTCGGCGTCGGCGACTTCGGCGAGCTTCAGGGCGTAGGCCAGGGCGTGGGAGGACTCGAGGGCGGGGATGATGCCTTCGTAGCGGGAGAGCAGGCGGAAGGCTTGGAGGGCGTCTTCGTCGGTGACGGCGACGTATTGGGCGCGGCCGATCTCGCGGAGGTAGGCGTGCTCGGGGCCGACGCCCGGGTAGTCCAGGCCGGCGGAGACGGAGAAGGACTCTGGGAGGACTTCGCCGTCCTGACCTGTGACGATGTAGGAGCGGGAGCCGTGCAGGATGCCCAGCTTGCCGTGGTTGAGCGGTGCGCCGTGGCGGTCGGTGTCCAGGCCTTCGCCGGCGGGTTCGACGCCGATGAGTTTGACGTCGGCGTTGCCGGGCTCGTCCTTGAGGTATTCGGCGAAGGCGCCGATTGCGTTGGAGCCGCCGCCGACGGCGGCGATGACGGCGTCGGGAAGTCGGCCGGTGTCCTCGAGCATCTGCTGGCGGGACTCGCGGGAGATGACGGACTGGAACTCCTTGACCAGGGTCGGGAATGGGTGGGGGCCGCAGGCGGAGCCGAGGACGTAGTGGGTGGAGTCGATGTGCTCGACCCAGTCCTGCAGGGCGATGTCGATGGCGTTGGACATGGAGCCGCCGGTGTCGTTGGTGACGGGGACGACGGTCGCGCCCATCAGGCGCATGCGGCGCACGTTCGGCTGCTGGCGGGCCACGTCCTGCGCGCCCATGTAGATCGTGCACTCCATGCCCATGAGTGCTGCGACCATCGCGGTGGCGGTGCCGTGCTGGCCGGCGCCGGTCTCCGCGATGAGACGGTTCTTGCCCAGCCGCTTCGCGATCAGCGCCTGCGCCAGCACCTGGTTGCCCTTGTGGGCGCCGCCGTGCGCGAGGTCCTCACGCTTCAGGAAAATTTTCGACGACCCAACCCTCGGCAGGTTGGCGCATTCGTAGACCGGGGTCGGCCGGCCGAGGAACTTCGCTTGGAGGCGCGAGAGCTCGTCGAGAAACTCCTTATCCTCGCGTGCTTCCACGAAGGCGCGCTCCAGCTGATCGAGCACCGGGTAGAGCGGCTCGGGCACGTACTGCCCGCCGAACTCTCCGAAATATGCAGGTAGAAGCGTGTCGCGCTCAATCTTTTCCACATCGGTCATGGTGAATTTCCTCCGCGTTTGTGAACCTTTGTTGTGCGACACTCTACCTCCAAAACAGGTAGTGTGGGGGCTTTCTGAACCCGAACGAAGGAGCAATCATGAAACGCACACTGACAGTCTTGGCCGCGGCGGCACTGCTCGCTGGCTGCTCGAACGGCGGCACTGAGGCGCCAGCAACGAAGACCGTGACGGAGGCTCCGGAGACCACGGTGGCGACGACGACCACGGCTGCGGCGTCGGAAAGCGCGGGCGAGGCCACCAACGACGCCGCGTACGAGGCAATCGAGGCCGCGCGCCCATTCGGCACCGTCATCTCCATCGACCGCGAGGACAACACCAACGCCTTCGAGGTCAAGGTCGCGGCAGAGGACAAGATCGTTGAACTGCTTGTCGACGGCAACCACGTGATGGAAAAGGAGTCCGAGCAGGACGCTGAGGACGTAGCCAAGGCCGGACAGGCCACCGTCGCGATCGAGGACGCCATCAAGGATGCGCTGAACCAGCACGACGGCATCCTCGACTCCGCCGAACTCGACGAAGACAACGGCGTACTGCAGTGGGAAGTCAGCATCGATAACCCGGACGGCACCGACCTGGCAGAAGTGAACGTGCCGGCGAAGTAAAAATAACCGCTACTGGGGGTCAAACCCGGGCGGGTGCAGCAACGCACCCGCCCGGGTTTTTGCGTTGGTGGGGGAGGGGTGGCGTCGATAATTAGTTGGATTTTGTAGCTACAGCAACATGCAGCGCGTAATGTGTGCCGCGTCACTAATTGGAGTTGAAGGGAGTGAACATGGGCATCGTTGCGTTGATAGTGTTCATCGCGATCACGGTTGTGTTCAATGTTTTGCTAAAGCGCAATATTGCAGAAGCGCTGCTGATCGGCCTGGTCGGCGTGGCGCTCGTCGGCGGAACGAGGGCGCCAGAGCTGCTATGGCTGGGAATTAAAAAGGCCGTCTCCTCGGAGGTCACGTTCGCCGGTATGGCGTTCGTGTTCATGGGGATCATTGTGCAGTCGACGGGCTTGATTGACAGGCTGATTACCATCCTGAACTCGATCTTCGGCCGGCTGCGCGGCGGGGCGGGCTACGTGTCCACCCTGGCCTCGGCGATGATGGGCCTCATCGCGGGATCGACCGCTGGCAACTCCGCCACAGTCGGCTCCGTGACCATCCCGTGGATGAAGCAGACCGGCTTCTCCTCCAACAGGGCAGCGACCCTTGTCGCAGGTAACTCCGGCCTGGGCGTGGCGCTGCCGCCGAACTCCACCATGTTCATCATTCTGGCGATGCCGGCGGCTGCGGCGTCGTCGGCAAGTCAGGTGTACGTCGCGCTGGCCTGCGCCGGTGCGTATGCGGTGCTCTACCGCCTGGCGGTCGTGTTCTTCTGGACCAAGAAGGACCGCATCCCCAAGACCCCGAAGGACCAGATCGTGCCGTTCGGGCAGGCGTGGGCGCAGGGGTGGCGCTCGCCGTCGATCTTCCTCGGCATCATCATCCCGGTGCTGCTCACCATCGGCCCGCTGGCCAACTGGTTCAAAAACTCCACCGGCGTCGGCGAGGACGGCATCAAGGCCATCTCCATCATCGTGTGGGTGCCGGTGCTGATCACGCTCATCGCCCTCATCGAGGGTGCAGGCCGCATCCGCCGCAACAACGCCCAGTTCAGGGCACAGATCGTCCGCGACCTGCCGAGCTTCGCAACCGTCGGCATCTCGCTGTTCGCAGCGCTCGCGGCCGCATCCATCATGGAGGAACTCGGCGTGGGCGACCAGCTCTCCAACACGCTCGGGGCAATGGACCTGCCGAAGTGGGTCATGATCCTCGTCGTCGGCGTGCTCGCCGTCGTCGTGGCAACCCCACTGTCTTCCACTGCGACGGCAGCCGCCATCGGTGCCCCGGCAGTCGCGGCGCTCACCGCGGTGGGCATCGACCCGACGGTGGCGATCGTCGTCACCCTGCTGTGCACCTCGACGGAGGGGGCGTCGCCACCCGTGGGCGCGCCGATCTACCTCTCGGCCGCGATGGCGGAAGCCAACCCGACCAAGATGTTCATCCCGCTCATCATCTACTTTGTCCTGCCGATGATCCTGCTGGCGTGGCTCGTCGGCATGGGCATGGTCCCCGTCTACGTACCAGGAGCGTAAACCCATGAACCCAATCTTCAAGCTCTTCTATTTCCTGTTCTACGTCTTCCTCGCCGCGTTCCTCCTCGGCGGGCTCGCACTCGTCGGCGTGCAGGCAGTCGGCCTTGTCACCGGCAGCGGCGACACCATCACCGGCGCCAAAGCGGCGCTCGCGCCATGGGTCTTCGGCGCAGCTACACTTTGTGCAGTATCCGCATTCGTGCTCGGCTACCGCCCAGAAGCGCTCCGAGCACAACGCGAACAACGCAAACGCGACAAAGAAGTGCAGTTCCACGAGCACCGCGACGATGCTCGGGACGAAAACAGCGCAGAATAATAGAGGACACGCATGAACACCACGCCACACGCAATCCGGGCCAAGCTCCGCAAAGACATGCCAACCCGGGCCGCCTACTCCTCTGACGCATCACTCTTCCGACGCGTCCCGGCGGCAGTACTCGAACCCAGCAGTGCACAAGACGTGCTCGACGGCATCGCCTACGCACGCGAACGCGGCTGGTCCATCGTAGGGCGTGGTGGTGGATCCTCCGTGGCGGGCAACGCCATCGGCGACGGCCTGGTCATCGACACCTCCCGCTACTTCAACCGCATCCTCAACATCGACCCCGAGGCCAAAACGGCCACCGTGGAACCCGGCGTCATCTGCGACCAACTCCGCGACGCCGCCGCGCCCCACGGCCTCACCTACGGCCCCGACCCCTCCACCCACTCCCGCTGCACCATCGGCGGCATGGTGGCCAACAACGCCTGCGGCTCCCACTCGGTCGCCTACGGCACCTCCGCCGACAACCTCGTCGACATCACGCTCGCACTCGCCGACGGCAGGGAAGTCACCTTCAGCGCCGACGGCTGCGACGACCCCACGCTTCACGACGCCCTCTCCGACCTCTACACCCGAAACCAAGAGATCATCCAGCGGGAACTCGGGCGCTTCCCCCGCCAAGTCTCCGGGTACGGACTGCACTACCTGGGCACCGACATGGCCAAAGCCATCGCAGGGTCCGAAGGCACCCTCGGGGTGATTACGCGGATGACCGTGAGGCTCGTCGATAAGCCGAAGTACACCGCACTGGCCGTGCTGTCCTTCGCGGACGTCTTCGCCGCCGCCGACGCCGCCCCCAAACTGCGCCAACCCGGTGTGGCCACCATCGAAGGCATGGGCGGCGACCTCCTCGACGCGCTACGCAGCAAAAACGGGCAAGAACACGCCGGCGAGAACCTCCCCGGCCAACCCCACGCCGGCGGCTGGCTCTACTGCGAAACCGAAGGCGACACCCTCGAAGAAGCCATCGCCGCCGCCGAAGCACTCACCACCACCGTCGAACACACCGGGGCCGTCGTGGTCAGCGACCACGCCGAAGCCCGCGCACTGTGGCGCATCCGCGAAGCCTCCGCAGGCACCGTCACCCGCCTCCCCGACGGCGGCGAAGCCTGGCCCAACTGGGAAGACTCCGCCGTACCACCCGAAAACCTGCCCAGCTACCTGCGCGGACTCTACGCCCTCATGGACACCTACGGCTACCGCGGGATCCCATTCGGCCACTTCGGCGAAGGCTGCGTCCACGTCCGCATCAGTTTTGACTTCCACTCAACAGAGGGCATCACCAACTTCAACAACTTCATGAACGACGCCGCCACACTCGTCACCGAGCATGGCGGGTCCCTGTCCGGCGAACACGGCGACGGCCGCGCACGCTCATCCCTGCTGCACACCATGTACAGCCCCGAAATGCGCGCCATCTTCGAAGAGTTCAAACTGCTCTTCGACCCGCAACGCATCATGAACCCCGGCGTCCTCGTCTGGGCCGACGCCGTCACCGACGGACTGCGCATGGAACCCGCCCAACGCACCCACGAAATCACACCCGTCCAACTCTTCCCGCGCGACAACGGCAGCTTCACCGACGCCGTCAACCGCTGCGTCGGCGTCTCCGCCTGCCGCTCCATGGACGGCTCCATGTGCCCCTCCTTCCAAATCACCCACGACGAAATCCACTCCACCCGCGGCCGCGCCCGCATCCTCTCCGAACTCTTCCGCGGCGAAACCATCACAGGTGACGACGCCACCACCGCCCTCGACCTGTGCCTCTCCTGCAAAGCGTGCGCATCCGAGTGCCCCGTCAACGTTGATATGGCCACCTACAAAGCAGAGTTCCTCAACGACCACTACGTCGGACGCGTCCGCCCACGCGTCCACTACCTCATGGGCTGGCTGCCAATCCTCAGCCACATCGCCCACAAACTCCCGCTCGTGCCACGCATCACCAACTGGGCCCTCCACGCCCCCGGCGTATCGACGGCCGTCGCGAAACTCGGCGGCGTCGACACCGGGCGGCCGCTCATCAGCTTCGCACCCGAGTCGCTGCAGAAGTGGGCGCAGAAGCGTTCGGGGGCTGCTGGTTCGGGAGCTTCGCGTGAGCGGATTGTGCTGTGGCCAGACAGCTTCAACAACAAACTCAACACCGGCCCGGCGCGAGCGGCCGTCGAAACGCTGGAGATGCTCGGCTACGAGGTCATCATCCCCGACGGCTTCGTCTGCTGCGGCCTGACCTGGCACTCCACCGGCCAACTCGCGATGACGCGGCGCGTGCTCGAACACTCCGCGCATGTGCTCAAGCCGTACCTCGACCAAGGGCTGCAGGTTGTCGCGCTGGAACCGTCGTGCACCGTCATGCTGCAACACGACGCCACCACCCAAACCGCCGACCCCGCCGTACGCGAACTCGCCGAAGCCACCCACACCTTCGCCGAAATCGTGGCGCCGAAACTCCAGGAGCTCGTCGACGAAGGCAAAGTGCGCAAGCACAGCGGCAGCATCCTCACCCAGGTCCACTGCCACGAGAAATCACTCGGCGACCCACAGCAGTCCTCCCTGATCCTGGCGGCGCTCGGCTACGACGAGGAACAGATCCAAACCGGGTGCTGCGGCCTCGCCGGCAACTGGGGCTTCGAAGACGGTCACGCCGAAATGTCCCTCGAACTGGGCGAACGCGAACTGTTCCCGCGCGTGAGGGAACACGACGGGCCCGTCGTCGCCGACGGCTTCTCCTGCCGCACCCAAGTCGAGCAGGGCACCGGCACCCAGGCGCAGCACGTCGCCGAAATCGTGCGCGATGTGCTGCGGGAGGAGCTCGGGTAGCCGATTTCAAGTAGCGTGTGGGCATGAACCACACCATCGAACACCAGCTACAACACAGGACGATCCGCGAATTTGAGCGGAGGGGCGTCGATAAGGAGGTGCTGGACCAGCTCTTCGAAGTCGCGATGCGCACAGCGAGCTCGCGCGGCCTGCAGCAAGCCAGCATCATCCACGTCACCGACCGCGATCTTCAACGGCGGTTGGCCGAGATCGGGCAGCAGGAATACGTCGGGCGCGCGCCCGTCTACCTGCTGTTCATCGTGGACACCGCGCGCAACGCCGCACTCTTGGAGGACCCCTCAGCCGCCGGGCACACCCGCCCCTTCGTCGAAGGATTTACCGACGCCTGCCTCATGGCCCAAAACGTAGTCAACGCGGCGGAATCACTCGGGATGGGAGCCAACTACCTCGGCAACATCCACAACGACCTCCAAGCCGTCGTTGACCTGCTGGAACTGCCACGCTTTACCTTCCCGGTCGTCGGGCTGACCCTGGGGTGGCCCGCCCAAGACCCACAACTCAAACCACGCATCCCGGCGCGGCTTCGCGTCATGGAAAACACCTACCAGGCCCCCGCGAGCTGGGAGGAGGCGCTGGCTTCATATGACAAGGAGATGACCACCTACTACGACCTCCGCGACAAAAATCGCAGGTCAGACAACTTCTTCCGCCAAGTCCGCGCAGGGTTGCCGACGCACGCCATGCCGCAGGACGGGTCCCTCGATGTCGCGCGGCGGCAGGGGTTCGAGATCTAGTTTTTTGGGGGTGAGGGGGAGCGCACCAAATTCCCTTGCCGAGATGTGGCGACCTGGGGAAACGCCGAGGGGGTCTTGCGAAAACGGGAATGTGGTGTCTGGGCGGGGGACACGCGCACCAAATTCCTGGTTTTTCGGCGGCCGGGTTTGGAAAAGCCCAGGTCGGCGGGGGTACGGGAGGGAATGTGGTGTCCCATCGGGAGGGAGTGAGTGAGGCTAGAGGCCTGTTTGTGCGCTGAGGATCTCGTCGCGCAAGCGCTCGAAGGACTCGCACCCCTCCAAAAAGCTCACATCGGTAAGTGCCTCCACCCAACGGGACCGGTCCGTCGTGAAGCGGGAATCGTGCTTTCGCTTTCGGCGCCCGCGGGTGGCGAAGTGGGCGTCGTGAAGCTGTTTTAGCCGATCCTTCGCCGCAATATTCGGGATAGTTTTCCTGGCTGGCAGATCCTTCGCAGGAATGTTGATCCCCAGCTGTGCCTGATACTGCGGACTGTGCAGTGCGTGGAGCACCCACGCCTCAGTCATTTTCACCGGCACAACGGGAACAACCGCGAACTCCGGGCTGACCTCTTCGGACGCCTGGTGGACTTCAAGCGCACGGCGCTCATAGCCGTCATTGTCTGCATCCCGATGGACAAAAACAATGTCAGGCGTTTGGCCCTGATCCACGATGAGCTGAAGGACATCAGCCGTGCGCTTCGACCCCGCGAAAGGCTGAGCAACAATTTGGGAGTCAGCCCCGAATCCGAGATCGATGAGGAGCGCCTTGAGCGGGCTCATCAAGCCATCGTCGCTGGTGCCCTCGCGAACGAGCAAACAGTACAGTGGACTACTCATCGATCCCCCTCATCGTCTGCCACAAAGAGCTCACGGAAGCTGAGCTCCGGGAACGACTCGCGAAGAAGCTCCTCAACGTTCGCAGCCGAAGCCTTCACCTTCGACTTCCTCCAGCTCCCCTCCGCCACCACCGGGGTGAGGACCAGCGAGCCATTTATCGGATCCTTCGACCCCAGCAGTAGCTCATCGAAATTGTCTTTGTGCAGCGCTAAAAATGCTGGTGAATGGGTATTCACGATGACCTGACGAAGCGGATTCTCCGCCCCAATTGCTTCCTCAGGGTCCACGCTCAAATCGTGCAACAGCCAATACATCGCCTGGATCTTTAACGGGTGAATGCCGTTCTCGGGCTCTTCGAAGCAGATCAGGCGACTGCCCTCTGAGTCCAGCAGGATCGTCCCCAGGACTAGGAACCTCAACGTCCCGTCGGAAAGAGAACGGGCAGACACCACACCGCCATTACCGACCTGCGCCTGCAGCGTAAACACCTGGCGTGCCTCGTCAAAGTCCACCGTAACGCTGCGTACATCGACAAGATCTCCGACGATGTCAGCAAGCTCCGCAAGCACATCATGATCCGGCGACTGCCCCACAAGACGATCCAACGTCTTCGGCAGGTTCCCGCCTTTCGCACTAATAAAGTCGGGAGCCAACGCCTCGCTCGGCGCGCGCATGGCGCTCGGCTCAAGGGAAAGGTACATCCACGCATCCAGCTCCCGGCGCGCCGCCATAATCACCGGATACTGGTCCTGCTGCCCATACACCGACAGCGCAGTACGGGCCGGCGCATCCCCGCTCAGCGACACCAACGACGGCCTTCCCTGACTTCCATGCCGCACATGGATTTGTCGTTCCTGCTCACTCGTCTCAATAAACGCTTTTCGACGTCCGCCCACGATCGCAGACTCAACAAAGCTTTTCTTTGCCCAACCCAGCTTCTCTCGAGCATCCGCCTTCGTAAGCGGTTTTAGCTCCTCACGGGTGACAACAATGCTGGAAACGTTCCTATTGTTGCCAACAGTCACGTCCCGCAGCTCAAAATCAACCTCATACCGGAGATACGTCTGATCAGCAGTAATCGACTTGCCGAAGGAATCCTCAAACTCCTTCTCCGTAATCATCTCCGCAGCAAACGACATCTTGCCACCCGGCGCGAAAATATCGCGAACATCGCCCCCATTGCCCCGGATCTTGATGGCAGCCTCATTCAACGTCTGCGACCCAGTGAGCGCTAGGAACTGGAGGGCGTCGAAAAGATTAGATTTACCAATCGCATTCGCCCCGGCGACACACGTGTAAGGGCCGAGGTCGATAGCTAGGTTGCGCAGGTTCTTAAACCCATCAACTTCAAAGTGGGTAAGCATACCGAAATACTAACCCACGCCTACCGAGTCAAAGACGCGATGGAACCAAAGCGCGCGACGCAGCGTCAAACTCTTGAAGAACCTGAACCATCAGGTTCCCCGACAGTAAAGGACACCACATGAAGCGAATCGTTGCTTCCGTAACCGCAGTAGCCATGCTGGCTACCACCGCCACACCGGCAAACGCCGCCAACGTTAAGTACCAGAACGGTACCTGCGCGTTCACCCTGTTCGACGACGAGCTTCCCAGCCTCAAAGCAAGCACCATCGCACCCAAGAAAGCACTTTCGGAGGATGGGTTACGCGAGGCATTCGCGCTGGTAACGCCACAAGAAGCATCCGAAAAGCTGGCGCTCCTCGATCAGGAGATCACCGCGCTCACCAAGCAGCGCTCAGAACTTCTCGACGCCACCACCAACGGCACAGCCGACGAACAACAACTTAAACAGCTCAACTCCCAGCTCAAGTTCCTTCGCGCTTTCGAGCCTGCCCTGAAAGCCTGCTCTCAGCGCGAAAATCACGGGAAATGGACAGTTAAGACCACAAGCCCACGGCCAAAGCAAACTGCACCAAAGCAGACCGGGTCAATCGGCAACAGCGAAGGAAGTAGCATTAAAGATGTGAGCCCAGCAGAGATGCGCGATTGGCTCAGCGTCGCTGGCCCACTCGCCGGGATCTTCCTCGCAGTAGCGCTCGGCGCGGCCGCACTCGTGACCGTGGTATTCCCAACATTGGCGCCGAAGCTGCCGTTCTAGGCGCACCTATTTCGGGGGTATTTAGGGGATGAACTCCAAACATTTATCGAAAAACTGTTTCCCGAATAGTGGGGATTCAATATATTTTCGAGCTAGGTAGTTCACCTAAAGCCCCTTATTTCTTACCCCTGAAAGGAGGTTCAACATGAAGAAGATCATCACCGCCGCAGTTGCTTCGGCAGTCATCGCTGGTGGCCTGGCCGCTCCAGCACAGGCAGCTGACAACCAGCCACAGGAGACCAAGTGCAAGATCACCTACCCGGTTGCCAAGGAAGGCGACAAGGCCGAAACGAAGGAATTCACCAAGGCTGAGGCTGACGCACAGCTGAAGAAGGACATCGAGGCTTCGGCCAAACTGGTCAAGGAGCGCGCTGAGGTCGAGGCACAGCTCAAGGACAAGAAGATCAAGCAGGAAGACGCCGACAAGAAGTTCAAGGAGATCGACGCAAAGCTCGCCACCCTGAACGCCACCGCCCCAGCACTTCGCGCTTGCGCAGCTGGCAAGGACCTCTCCCCATCCAGCTCCAAGATCGAGTCCACCCTCAGCTCCATTGACGGCAAGCTGAACAACTATGGCATCGGTGCCGTAGCTGGTGGCTCCGTTCTCGCGCTGATCGCCCTGATCGCAGTGGCCCTGCCACAGGTTGCACCGATGCTGCCACCAGCAGTGCGCGACGCGCTTCCTTTCTAAGAAGCATCTCACCGATAGATGTGGGCGACCCATGTGGGTCGCCCATTTTTTATGCGCTTGGGCTAGAAGCCTAGGGGGCGCGCACCAAATTCCAGGATTTTCGCAGGCGGGTTTGGAAAAGACCAGGTCAGTTAGGGCGCGGGAGGGAATGTGGCGTCCCATCGGGGGTGCCAGTGCCAAAGGACGCAATTCCTGGTGGGGGTGAGGGCAAAAGCCTAGGTCGTGAAAAGGGGGTTGCGTGCTTTGGCACTGGGGTGAGGGGGAGTGCACCAAATTCCCCCTCGTGGAGTTGGCGACCTGGGGAAACGCCGAGGGGGTCTGGCGGGAAAACGGGAATGTGGTGTCTGGGCGGGGGACACGCGCACCAGATTCCTGGTTTTTCGGCGGCCAGGTTTGGAAAAGCCTAGGTCGGCGGGGGTACGGGAGGGAATGTGGTGCGCGCGACAGGGGAGCGAGTGCCAAAGGACGCAATTCCTCGTGGGGGTGAGATCAAAAGCCCAGGTCGGCTGCGAACCGGAAGGGAAGTAGGCGCGCGGGCCGGGGAAGTACACGTAGTGGGGGTGAACTTTCGGGCGAAAAGCGCGCAAGCACTATACAAAGTGTGGGACAGGCCACTAACGTGCCCGTTATGACACAAAGCACATTCACTGCCCAGAGTGGGTCGGGCAATAGCTCCAGTGAAGCCATGATTGACCTAGCGGGCGTACAGAAGCACTTCGGCGACTACCACGCGCTCCGAGACATCAACCTTACTGTGCCGAAAGGCCAGGTAGTGGTGGTGCTCGGGCCGTCGGGGTCGGGGAAGTCGACGCTGTGCCGCACGATCAACAGGCTCGAAACGATTGACGAAGGCACCATCACCATCGACGGAGTCCCGCTGCCAGAGGAGGGCAAGGCCCTTGCGAAGTTGCGGGCGGACGTCGGGATGGTGTTCCAGTCCTTCAACTTGTTCCCGCACCTGACCATCAAGGACAACGTGACGCTTGGTCCGTTGAAGGTGCGGAAGCAGGGGAAGGGGGACGTCGAGAAGCGGGCGATTGAGCTGCTGGACCGCGTGGGCATCGCGAATCAGGCGGACAAGTACCCGGCGCAACTGTCGGGTGGGCAGCAGCAGCGCGTCGCGATTGCGCGGGCGCTCGCCATGTCACCCAAAGTCATGCTTTTCGACGAGCCCACCTCCGCCCTCGACCCCGAAATGGTCAATGAAGTGCTTGATGTCATGGCCAACCTCGCCAACGAGGGGATGACGATGCTCGTGGTCACACACGAAATGGGCTTCGCCCGGCGCGTCGCCGACCGCATCATCTTCATGGCAGACGGCGCGATCATCGAAGACGCCACACCCGAAGAGTTCTTCACCAACCCGAAGACCGACAGGGCGAAAGACTTCCTGGCCAAAATCCTGGCCCACTAACCGAAAGGACAACACCATGAACATCCGTTACGCCGCACTCACCGCCGCGCTCTCCGCTGCTGCCGCAACCCTCGTCGCCTGTGGCGGCGGTGCCGGCGAAGGCACCGACCTCCTCGGCCAGATCGAATCCGGCCAGGTCACCCTGGGCACCAAGTACGACCAGCCGGGCCTCGGCCTGCGCAACCCGGACGGCACCATGTCCGGCCTCGACGTCGACGTGGCGACCTACGTGGTCAACCACATCGCGAAGGCGAACGGCTGGGCAGAACCGACCATCACCTGGCGCGAAAGTCCATCCGCACAGCGCGAAACCCTCATCCAGAACGGCGAGGTAGGCGCCATCGCGGCGACCTACTCCATCAACAAGGGCCGCTCCGAATCCGTCAACTTCGGCGGGCCATACCTGGTCACCCACCAGGCGCTCCTCGTCAGCAACGACAACACCGACATCAAGGGCCTCGAAGACCTCGACGGCAAGATCCTCTGCTCCGTCACCGGCTCCACCCCAGCCCAGAAAGTCAAGGACGCCTTGCCAGGCGTGCAGCTCCAGGAGTACGACACCTACTCCTCCTGCGTTGAAGCACTCCGCCAAGGCAACATCGACGCCATGACCACCGACGCCACCATCCTGCTCGGCTACTCCGCCCAAACCCCAGGCGACTTCAAGGTCGTCGAAATGACCAAGGACGGCAAGCCATTCACCGACGAGTACTACGGCATCGGCCTGGCAAAGGGCGACACCGCAGGCACCGACGCCATCAACAACGCACTCAAGGAACTGCAAACGTCCGGAGAGTTCGACGCCCTCGTCGATAAGAACCTTGGCGGCGACGACGCAGTCGACGCCGGCACCCCTGGCGACCTCTCCTTCATCGAACAGTAAGACCCCCTAAGGCAGGAACATCATGTCCACACTCTGGTCCGACCTGGGCCCGCAGCTCTGGGCAGCCTTCTGGCTGACCATCAAGCTCACCATCTACTCAGCAATCGGCTCCATGATCGTGGGCACGATCCTCACCGCGATGCGAGTCGCACCCATCCCCGTGCTGCGCGCGATGTCGACGTTCTACATCAACGTCGTGCGCAACACACCGCTGACCCTCATCATCATCTTCTGCTCCTTCGGGCTCTACCAAAACCTCGGCATCACCCTCGCCGATAAAGAGTCCGCGACGTTCCTGGTAGACAACAACTTCCGCCTCGCCGTGCTCGGATTCATCATCTACACCTCGGCGTTCGTCGCGGAATCGCTGCGCTCCGGCATCAACACCGTCCACTTCGGGCAAGCCGAAGCCGCCCGATCCCTCGGCCTCAGCTTCGGCCAAACATTCAGCAACATCATCTTCCCCCAAGCCGTCCGCGCAGCCATCGTGCCACTCGGCAACACGCTCATCGCGCTGACGAAAAACACCACCATCGCATCCGCAATCGGTGTCGCCGAAGCATCCCTCCTGATGAAATCCACCATCGAAAACCACGCCAACATGCTCTTCCCCATCTTCGGGATCTTCGCACTCGGCTTCATCATCCTCACCCTGCCAACCGGCCTCGCCCTTGGCGCCCTCTCCGAACGCATGGCGGTGAAAAAATAATGAGCGTCCGCGCAACAGTACTTTACGACGTCCCCGGCCCCAACGGCCGCCGCACCAACCGCATCCTCACCGGCATCAGCCTCGCCGTCTGCCTCGGCATTGCCGCATGGGTCTTCTGGAAACTGCAGGCCAACGGACAACTAGCCGCCGGGAAATGGACCCCGTTCCTCAACTCCCAAACCTGGACCACCTACATCCTCCCCGGCCTCATGGGCACCCTCAAAGCAGCAGTGGCATCCATCCTGCTCGCGCTGGCCGTCGGCATCCTCCTCGGCCTAGGCAGGCTCTCCCGGAATAAGGCTTTGCGCTGGGTGTGCGGCGTCATCGTCGAGATCTTCCGAGCCATCCCAGTGCTCCTCCTCATGATCTTCGCCTACCAACTCTTCGCCATCTACCACCTCGCCCCACCAAAGCACCTGGCGTTCGCAGCCGTCGTCTTCGGGCTCACCATGTACAACGGGTCCGTCATCGCCGAAATCCTCCGCTCCGGCATCAAAAGCCTCCCCAAAGGCCAAACCGAAGCCGCCGAAGCACTCGGCTTGACCTACCCGCAAACCATGCGGACCATCCTGCTACCCCAAGCCATCGCAGCCATGCTGCCAGCCCTGATCGCCCAAATGATCATCGCGCTCAAGGACTCCGCACTCGGCTACCAAATCGGCTACGTCGAAGTGGTCCGCTCCGGCATCCAAAGCGCATCCGCCAACCAGAACTTCCTCGCCTCGCTGGCCGTCGTGGCCATCATCATGATCCTCATCAACTGGGGACTCACCGTCCTCGCCCAACGAGTCGAACGCCAACTGCGCGCCGGCCGCGCCCGCCGCAACATCTTCGCCAAGGTGCCCGAACTCGCCGACCAGGGGTTGGACACCAAGGACAACGTCAACGTCGACTGGCACGACCCCGACTACGTGGAGATCCGGAACCCGGACGAATAGTTGCTGAGGACTCCAGTGCCAAAGGACGCAATTCCTGTTGGGGGGAGGGGGTAAAAGCCCAGGTCGTGAAAAGGGGGATGCGTCCTTTGGCACTGGGGTGAGGGGGAGTGCACCAGATTCCCCCTCGTGGAGTTGACGACCTGGGGAAACGCGGAGGCGCCCTCTCAAAAAACGGGAATGTGGTGCGCGGCTAGGAGAGGAGGGCGTCCACCAGGTCGAGGGCGCCCTCGACGGAGAACTCCTCGGGGCGGTTCGCTTTGTGGGTGGAGTAGGCGTCGATAATGTGGCGCCACCTGCGAGGAATCCCCTCCTCCCCGTACACCGCGCCCAAGAACGCGCCGGCGATCGCGGCGTTTGTGTCCGTGTCGCCGCCCATCCCGACAATCGCGACGAGGTCCTCCTCGAAAGAGGTACCGTTCGCGACGAAATAGCACACAATATTCCAAGCGAACTGCACGTACCCCATGCGATGGCTATAAACATCCACGGGAAGGTACTGCATGAACTCCCTAATTGTCGACGCCTCATCCCCAGCCGCCGCGAGCAGCGCCTCACGAGGATCCTCACCACTGATCGTGCGGGCGAGCGCCTCACAATACATACCGTTGATGGCCACCGGGTACTCGTTGGGGTGAGTGAGGCGGGCGTCGGTGCGGGCGTGGTCGCCGGCGAGCTGCGGGTCGTGCGCGTACGCGATGGCGATCGGGCTGACCCGCATCAACGCACCATTCGACTTGCTAGCTGAGTTCGGCGCAAACGGTGGCCGAAGCGCAGCCGCACACGTATTACCGATATCCGGCGGGAACGACGCCGCCCACCGCACATACGACTCGAACACGTCCTTTTCTTCGTACCCGCCGCAGCGCACCATGCTGCGGGCAAGCGCCAGCGCCAGCTCGGAATCGTCGGTGGCCTGGCCCGGCGCGACATTGAACGGGCCGCCACCAGTGAGTTCGCGAACGCCATCCGGGAACCGGGAGCGAATCTGCGCGGGGGAAGAGAACTCGACGATCGCGCCGAGGTTATCGCCAATGATCTGGCCGTACATAGCGCCGCGGGCCCGCGCGCGTAATGACTGATCCATGATGGGTTCCTTTCTCTGGTGGTTGCTGGGGGTCATTGGGGGTTGCAAGTATCAGGATACGAACGGGACCGACACGGCAGGCGTATGAGGCGAAATTGTGTTCGGGGTGGGGGTGCCAGTGCCAAAGGACGCAATTCCTGTTGGGAGAGGGGGTAAAGGCCCAGGTCGTGAAAAGGGGGTTGCGTCCTTTGGCACTGGGGTGAGGGGGAGTGCACCAAATTCCCTCTCGTGGAGTTGACGACCTGGGGAAACGCCGAGGGGGTCTGGCGGAAAACGGGAATGTGGTGTCTCCGCGGGGGACACGCGCACCAGATTCCTGGGGTTTCGGCAGCCGGGTTTGGAAAAGCCCAGGTCGGCGGGGGACAGGGAGGGAATGTGGTGCGCGCGGGGCCTCCGAGGGGCCTCAGCGGACCCACCGAGGGGCTTAATCCTCGGAGAAGCCGGCCTGGTTGAGCTCCCAGTAGGCGCCGCGGCGGGCAAGGAGGGAGGCGTGGTCGCCCTGCTCGACGATGTGGCCGTCCTGCATGACCAGGATGAGGTCGGCGTCGCGGATGGTGGAGAGTCGGTGGGCGATGACGAAGCTGGTGCGGTCGGCTTGGAGGGCGGCCATGGCGTGCTGCACCATCAGCTCGGTGCGGGTGTCCACGCTGGAGGTGGCTTCATCGAGGATGAGCAGGGACGGCTTCGACACGAAGGCGCGCGCGATGGTGATCAGCTGGCGTTCGCCGGCGGAGAGGGCGCCGCCGTCCTGGTCGATGACGGTGTGGTAGCCGTCGGGGAGGGTGTGCACGAAGCGGTCGACAAGGGTGGCTTTGGCGGCGGCGATGACGTCCTCATCGGTGGCGTCGAGGCGGCCGTAGCGGATGTTTTCCAGGATGGTGCCTTCGAAGAGGGTGGCGTCCTGAAGCACCATGCCGACCTGGCTGCGCAAGTCCTGGCGCGACATCGACTGCGTATCGACGCCATCAAGGAGAATCTGACCCGAGTCGATGTCGTAGAAGCGCATCAACAGGTTGACCAGGGTGGTTTTGCCGGCGCCGGTCGGCCCGACGATGGCGACCTTCTGGCCCGGCTGCACCTCCAGGTTGAGGTCCTGGATGAGGGGAGTGTCGGTGTAGGAGAAGTGGACGTCGATAAATTGGACGTGCCCGGAGGCGCGCTTCGGGCTGGTGTGTGACTCGCGGGGTTCCTCGGGGGCGTCGAGGAACTCGAAGACGCGCTCGGCGGACGCGACGCCGCTTTGCACCATCTGAGCCATACCGCCGAGCTCCCCGAGCGGCTGGTTGAACTGACGCGAGTACTGGATGAACGCCGTCGCCGCGCCGAGCGTGAGCGAACCGTTGGCGACCTTCAGACCGCCGAAAACCGCGATGAGGACGTAGGACAGGTAGGAGATGAACTGCATGATCGGCATCATGAGCCCGGAGAGGAACTGCGCGGAGGCGGAGGCGGTGTAGAGGTCGTGATTGCGGGCGTCGAAAATTTCTTGGGAGGCGTCCTGGCGGCCGAAGAGCGTGATCACCTCGTGGCCCGAGAACGACTCCTCGATGTGCCCGTTGAGCTGGCCCGTTGCGCGCCACTGCTGCTTGAAGTGACGCTGCGACCGCTTGCCGATCACCCCAACCACCAGGCCCGTGAGCGGAATCGAGACGAGGGCAAGCAGGGTGAGCTGCCACGACACCGTAAACATCATCGCCATGATGCCCAGCACCATCAACACCGACTGCAACGCCTGCGACAGCGCCTCCTGCAACGTCTGCTGCACATTATCGACGTCGTTCGTGGTACGCGACAGGATATCGCCGCGCTGGCCGCGGTCGAAGTAGCTCAGCGGCACCCGGTTCAGCTTCGCCTCCACCTGGGCGCGCAGGCGGTAAATCTCGCGCATGACCATGCGGTTGAGCAGGAAACCCTGCAGCCACATCAGCAGGCTGGCGCCGAGGTAGAGCGCCAACACCGCCAGGATCAGCGTGCCGAGGCGCGAGAAATCGACGCCCACACCAGGGGTCGCATCCATCCCGGACAGCATGTCCGCGAAGGTGTCCTGGCCGCCCGCGCGCAACCCCTCAATCACCTGCTCCTGGGTCGCGCCGGCGGGCAAGTGGGCGCCGATCGCGCCCGAAAAGATGACGTCCATGGCGTGGCCCATCACGCGCGGGGCGTACACATTCAGCCCGACGGATACGCACACCAGCGCCACCACCAGGGCAAACATCGCTTTGTGCGGGGCCAGCAGACCGACCAGCCGCTTCGCGGACGGCCAGAAGTTCTTCGCGGAGCGCGGGGCGCCGCCGAAGTGGCCGTCCATGGAGCCCTCGAGCTTCTGGATTTCCTCGTCGGTCAACTCGACGTGGTCTTTGGCTTGGTTGTTGGCCATTATTTTGCCTCCACAGTCTGCTGGGACCGGACAATTTCCTGATACGTCGGCGAGGACTGCAGCAGCTCATCGTGGGTGCCGCGGGCAACGATACGGCCGGCGTCGAGGACCAGGATCTGGTCCGCGTTCTGAATCGAGCTGACACGCTGCGCCACCACGATCACTGTCGCGTCGGCGACGTGCTCGGCCAGCGCCTTGCGCAGCCGCGCGTCCGTGGTCATGTCGAGGGCGGAGAAAGAGTCGTCGAAGAGGAGGACGCCACGCTGCTCCACGATCGCGCGCGCAATGCACAGGCGCTCGCGCTGCCCGCCGGACACGTTCGTGCCGCCCTGCGAAATCGGCATCTCGAGGTCATCCACGAAGGTGGCCTGCGCAATCTCGAGCGCCCGCCACAGCTGCTCATCCGTCGCATCCTGGCTGGCCACACGCAAATTCGACGCCACCGTCCCCGAGAACAAATACGGTTTCTGCGGCACCATCGCCACCGCATCCACCAGCTGCCCACGGCGTAACGACGCCACATCCCGACCACCAAGCAGCACCCGACCGCCCGTCGGCGCGTAGAGGCGCGGAATCAACCCCAACAACGTCGACTTACCCGAACCCGTCGAGCCGATAATCGCGGTCGTTTCGCCAGGGTTGGCTTCGAAGGAGATGCCGTCCAGCACCGGTTCCTCCGCGCCCGGGTACGTGAAGGTCACGTCCTCGAAGGTGACGGTGCTGTTTGTCAGGGCGTCGGGGTCGGAGGGGGCGTCGACAAGCGGTTCGGTCAGCGACGGCTCGTGCTTCAGCACCTCCGTGATACGGGTGGCGCACACCAGGGCACGCGGGAGCATCATCGCCATGAACGCGCCCATCATCACCGCGGCGAGGATTTGTAGGAGGTACTGCAGGAACGCCGTCAACGACCCGACCTGCACCTCACCCGCGTCCACACGGTGGCCGCCGAACCAGAGGACCGCCGCCGTCGCCAAGTTCAGGATGAGCATGATCACCGGGAACATCATCACAAACAAATTGCCGATCCGCAGACTCAACCGCGTGAGGTCGGCGTTGGCGGCGTCGAAACGCTCGGACTCGAACTCCTCCCGCGTAAACGCGCGGACCACGCGCACGCCCGCGATCTGCTCGCGGAGCACGCCATTAATATGGTCAATCTTCGACTGCATCGAGCGGAACAACGGAAGAAGGAGGCCGATCAGCGCCGCCACAACCACCGCCAACACGACTACGGAGACGGCGACCAGCCAGCTCATCCCCGGATCCTCCCGAACCGCCATGACCACGCCGCCGACCATCATGATCGGCACCGCCACCATAAAGTTCAAGAACATCAAGAACACCTGCTGGACCTGCTGCACGTCATTCGTCCCGCGCGTAATCAGCGTCGCCGAGCCGAAGTGCGACATATCCTCCGCCGAGAACCGCGACACCCGACCAAACACTTCCTCGCGGATATCGCGGCCCGTGCCCATCGCGGCCCTCGACCCGAACCAGACGGCCGCACACGCCGCGATCACCTGTACAAACGCCACAGCAAGCATCACGCCGCCGGTACGCCAGATGAAGGGGACGTCACCTTGGGAGACGCCTTCGTCGATAATTTTTGCGTTCAGGCTGGGCAGGTAGAGCGTCGCCGCAGTCGTGATTGCCTGCAGCAACACCACCGCGAGCATCGCGCCGCGGTACGGGCGCGCGTGCCTGCTGAGGAGCCTTAGAAGGTCCATGAACGGTCCTTTTCTGATTGTGGACGTGGAAAGTTTGATTGTAGGCGTCGTTTTTGGAGGGGGACAGGTAGTGATGATGAGTTTGCTCGAGATTTTGTGAACAGAATTGCGTTTTTGCTTGCGCCCCGCTTTTCGCTTTCCGACGCCCACTTCGCCCCCACCGCGCCAACCGGGTACCATGGAACGCGGTCAGTCACCATTGCCTGTCACATTGCTAGTCTCTCTAGCCTCTGATGACAGCAACAGCGTGACGACCTCCTTTCGGGTCTGGTGGGGCCCGAACCTAAAGGGCCTGGTGGGGCCCATGGTAGGGCAGCCCGCGCGGTACTACGGTACGGCGCGGGCTGTTTTGGTTGGGGGGTTGGTTTGCTGACTGCTGACTTTTGACGGCTTCCCCGGTCTGGCAGTCTGGTTGTCTGGTCCGCCCTAGAATTGTTCCCCGGACCTGCAAGTCTCGGGAACTTTCTTCATGGACATGCGTCGCCACCTGGGGAAACTAGAGTGTTAGTCGACGGGAGTGGGCCTAAAACCCAAAATGGTTCCCGGGCGCAGAACTGAACTTTTTTGTTGGGTCGCGAAGCGGTGGTTCGCGTTGGATATGACACGGAAAGGCCATATACTGGGACAAGTGAAACGGGAAAACGCCCGTACAATACAGGTCACGGGCCCTCACTTTCGTGAGGGCCCGCCCTTTTTGTTGGGGTGGCCGGGTCATGGCCGGATATTCTCGGGAGTATCGATCAGGGTCGACCTGCAACAAACGAATTCGATCCGAGGAGAGGCCGTCGGTCGCTCGTGGCCAATTAGGCAGCGGGGCCCTCCTTCGATGAGGCGTGCTGGCTGAATTCTCACAACAAATGGCTTGCTACGGCAGAAAATGTATGAATCCTATAACTGCCAAAAGAGCAAGCGACCGCACCAGCACGGGGAACACCCTTGAAAACGTATTGCGTTGAGGTTCAACAAGCTCATACCCCGCAAGCACATGGAACGCTAAAGGTCTCACGGTTCTGATCGCGCCAATTAGCCAGAACCGCGACGTACCTCGTCACAATGTCTCAGAAAAGAACACACTATGTGGCTCCCCCACCCGCTCGGGGTGCACGGCACGCCAGGCATCCCGATCCAAACCGTGCTGGGCTCATCCCCGCAGGCGCGGGGAAGACGGAAACTTAAGCCCTACCGCCCATCAGACCAGAGGCTCATCCCCGCAGGCGCGGGGAGGATATTTGGGCCCGCCCACTCGATACCGGCGAGGGCGGCTCATCCCCGCAGGCGCGGGGAGGACCGCACCTGGTACCAGTTCGGGGCGGGGTTGATGGGCTCATCCCCGCAGGCGCGGGGAGGACTCTGCTGTTGGGTATGCGTCAATTCCGGTGACGGGCTCATCCCCGCGAGCGCGGGGAGGACGGAGTCGGTGACTCCACAGTGGTTGGCGCATTGGGCTCATCCCCGCGAGCGCGGGGAGGACTCGACCACGACCTACGAGAAGCCCTTCGAATCGGGCTCATCCCCGCGAGCGCGGGGAGGACACCATCATTGACCACAACGCCGCCCAGGGTGTGGGCTCATCCCCGCGAGCGCGGGGAGGACGGGGTATGTGATGCATTTTGCGCGGGGGTTTTGGGCTCATCCCCGCGAGCGCGGGGAGGACTCGAGTTCCTTACTCATTGATTAGCTCCTTTGCGGCTCATCCCCGCGAGCGCGGGGAGGACTAGAGCGTCTTGAGTGGGTTGAGTTCGCGGTGGGGCTCATCCCCGCGAGCGCGGGGAGGACTTGGATACGTCAAGCATCTGCGCCGAAGACGCGGGCTCATCCCCGCGAGCGCGGGGAGGACCTTGCCTTACACCTAGTATTCTATGTTACTAGGGGCTCATCCCCGCGAGCGCGGGGAGGACGCGGTGTCATTACGCACAAGGCGGACAACGCCGGGCTCATCCCCGCGAGCGCGGGGAGGACTTGGAGCATCTAATCGCGCAGAATGATGTGCTGGGCTCATCCCCGCGAGCGCGGGGAGGACTTAGGCAAGATGTTCGCGTGGACTGGTGACCCGGGCTCATCCCCGCGAGCGCGGGGAGGACTCGACGCCGAAGTTGATGCGGCCTTCTTCGGTGGGCTCATCCCCGCGAGCGCGGGGAGGACGATGATACGCCAATCGTGCGTCAGACCTACATGGGCTCATCCCCGCGAGCGCGGGGAGGACTGGAAGTACGGCGCGGGCTGCTTCACGTGCTTGGGCTCATCCCCGCGAGCGCGGGGAGGACGACACCTGGCGCGGGGTGGAGTTCCTGCGTTGGGGCTCATCCCCGCGAGCGCGGGGAGGACTTTTTGCGCATTCAATGAACGCCTCCAAATCGGGGCTCATCCCCGCGAGCGCGGGGAGGACGTTCGTGTTGTACAGCTCTGCTTGGTAGCGGGGGGCTCATCCCCGCGAGCGCGGGGAGGACTGCGGTTTTGACTCGTTTTCCCTGTTGGTACCGGGCTCATCCCCGCGAGCGCGGGGAGGACAAAAGGCCCGCGTGGGGGATTTGATTCATGTTGGGCTCATCCCCGCGAGCGCGGGGAGGACAAAAGGCCCGCGTGGGGGATTTGATTCATGTTGGGCTCATCCCCGCGAGCGCGGGGAGGACACTTGCTGAGCTGCAAGTTTTGGAGCCTGTACCGCATTCTACATACGACTTGCTCTCGAAACATAGCCCCGCAAACGCGGGGATTATTATCAGCCCCAAATTTACAAGGGCTCATCCCTGCTTCCGCGGGGCTAATTTCAAATCTAATACCGCTGGAAACAACGTCCAAACACGACATTCGGCATTGTAATTAACTTGTACATTTGGGTTACGGGTTGCACCGATGTGAAAAGACTGTTATAACTTGAAGCAACATCGACAAAAGGATTTAAACATGAGGCCCGGACACGAACTGCCAGAAAGCACGCTCGAGACAGCTCAGCTGTTCGAAAAGTGGGTTTCGCAGCGCTCCCCGCAGGCGCAGTCACTTTGGGCTAAGTCCGGCGATGACACTGGTCATCTTTCAGTCCCCCAGCATCTCGTAGATGCAGCATGTTCCGCAGCTGCGGTGTTCGATGTGTGGGTCGCCGATAACATCAAACGCGAGATCGCGGGGCATCTAGGCATCACCGTCGAGGAGCTCCGCACTTTTTATATTTGGCTCGCTGGCACCCACGACGTGGGAAAAATTACGCGTGCTTTCCAGACCCAGCTTCAAGATCGAGCCGGGTACGAGCATATCATCAATTCCATTGTCGATACTGGCCTTGACCTCGAAAAAGATGAACTTCCGAAGATGCCGCACGGCAGGAGTTCGGGAGTCATCCTGAGGCGCTGGCTGGAAGCACAAGGCATGCCGCGAACGATGGCTACATGGGTTGGGTCGATAGGGGACGCTCACCACGGAGTGGCGTCGACAGGCGACGAGAAGTCGGCTATTGAGGCTGTCCTCGAGGAGTACCCAGCGGCATGGCTAGGCGTTCAAGACGAAATTGTGAGCGCAATGACGACGACGCTGCACGCGCAACCGGTCCTAGACAAAATCGGAAAGATCGAGGACCCCGAGGCAGGGGTTGCGCAGTTCCTGACTGGCTTGGTGGTCATTGCGGACTGGATAGCGTCGAATGCTGAGGCGTTTCCGATGGTCGTCGATAAAGGACAGGTCGAGAGGCTGCGGTCGGGGATGGCGCAGACCGACCTCACGGCTCCATGGCACCCAGCTAAACCGATCAGCGACATCGACGAGCTGTATCGAGCATCATTTGCCTGGCCCCAACACTTCAATGCGCGCAACGTGCAACGCGCACTCGCTGAAGCTGCCCGGCGCGCAACCCGGCCCACGCTGTTTATCCTTGAGGCGGAGACTGGCGTCGGTAAGACTGAGGCGGCGCTTGCCGCAGCACACATCATCGCTGATCAGACTGGCGCACAGGGCATCTACTTTGCGGCCCCCACTATGGCCACTGCGAACGGGCTACTGGAGCGAACCATCGACTGGGCGCGCAACACCTCAGGCGTTGGCGCTGTCACGTCGCTGTACCTCGCGCACTCCAAAAACCAGCTGTCACGGGCAGCAATGAGTCTGCCGCGCGGAATCGCCGAAGACGAAACGTCGAACCGCGGTGATGTGATCGCGAGCAGCTGGATGCGGGGGAGACGTCGCGGCCTCCTCTCCAATATTGTCGTTGGCACTATTGACCAAGTCTTAATGATGTCGCTCATGCAACGCTTTTCGATGCTGCGTCACGCCGCGCTAGCAGGAAAGGTCATCATTTTCGACGAGGTTCATGCCTATGACGCCTACACTTCCGAATACCTCGAAACCACACTTGAGTGGCTTGCGTACTACGGCGCGAGCGTCATTATGATGTCTGCGACGCTGCCAGCCCAGCGACGGGCCTCGCTCGTCGAAGCGTACACCGGGGTGGCTCCCGAGGAAGCACCACACGGCTACCCGCTGATTACGGTCGCCGATGAGTCTGCGACGACGTACATCACGCCACCCCCAAATCCAACCAACATGGTGGCCACCATCGAGCACATCGACGACTCACTCGACACTCTTCGAGGCACGCTCGACAACCTGCTTATCGACGGCGGCTGCGCCCTTATCATCTGCAACACCATTGCCCGCGCCCAAGATGCGTACCGGGAGCTCAAAACCCAGTACGCGGATGACATCGAACTGCACCATGCCGGCTTCATCGCCTGGGAACGATCCCAAAAGGAAGACGAGCTCCGGGAACAACTCGGCCCGCACGCGCGGCGCGGCGCAGGTCGCCCATACCGCAAAGTTGTTGTTGCAACCCAGGTCGCCGAGCAGAGTCTGGATATCGACGCCGACGTACTGATCACCGACATCGCGCCGATGGACCTGGCAGTACAACGCGCTGGCCGACTACAGCGTCACAGCCGCCCGGTTGATGACCGTCCACCTCAACTACAGGATCCGAAGATCTTTATTCGCGGCGTGCTCTCGCCCCTGCCGACTCCTGAATTCGACGGTGGTGCGAAGGCTATTTATGACCCCCAGATTCTTCTTTCCACCCTGCTCCATCTGCCCACGACGTTCCATCGGCCAGACGACATCGAAGAACTCGTCCAGTCAACATATGACCTGGACACGACCGTAGTGCCCGACGAGATGCAGCAAATCTGGGATGAAGCCGCTGGAGTAAGCCAACTAAGGCAGCATAACGCGCGAGAACGCTCGAAGTCTTTCCGGACTCCATCCCCGTTCTGCTCGACTCGACTCAATGAATTCTTCAAGGACAGTAAGGCCGTGCTGAACCTGGACAGGGAAGAAGCCGGCGCCGCGCAGGTTCGCGACGCGGAGCCCACTGTCGAAGTGATACCCATCATCGAGACTGACTACGGGTACCGGCTATGGGGCGTCGATAAGGAAGTACTTGCCGACGCCGAGCCTGACTATCAGACGGCATTCCAACTCGCATCAAGCACTGTGCGACTCCCGGCGCGCCTGACGCGATACGAGAGCGACTTCAACATCGTCATGGATGCGCTCGAGGAAAATACCCCTGTCACCTGGAGTAAGCACTACCTACTCAACGGCCAACTCGCACTTCCCCTCGACGAGGACGGCGAAACAAGGATCGGCCGATTCCTCGTTCGCTACAGCAGCGAGCTCGGAATCGAAGTCTCGTTCGAAAGGGGTGAGTAGTGGTGTCCCCTCCACCGCTACGCTGTAGTCATACGCACAACAATGAGAGAAAGGAGTGATGAACGTGACATTCAACCTCGTACATGAACCGTGGATCTGCACCACAACGACTGACGGCGACAAAGTCCTCAGCTTGCAGCAAATTTTCGACGGCACCGAGCAGCCACTCAGCGTCGTTGGCGACTCACCGACACAGGACTACGCGGTGCTCCGAGTGCTGCTTGCCATTTACTGGCGAGCGCACCACCATCACCTCAAGAGTTCAGTACCCACCGGCCGACGAAGCCGAGGTTTCCGCTGGGAGTCGTGGTTCCAGGAACAGCGCAACCAGGCGAGACAGCACCAGCGCGATGACATCGTTCTTGCTTATCTGAAAGAATACGAACACCGCTTCAATCTGATCGACGATGAAGTGCCGTTCATGCAGGTCGCAAACCTGCATACCAGCAAGAATTCAAACTCACCCATCTCGCGGATTCTCCCAGACGCCGAAGCAGATTTCTTCACCATGCGCACCGGCGCAGGGCGCGCCTCCATTTCGTTCCCGGAGGCAGCCAGGTGGCTGATCCACCAGCACGCCTACGATTACTCCGGTATCAAATCTGGCGCTGCAGATGACCCGCGCGCCTCAGGTGGCAAAGGCTACCCGATCGGGACCGGGTGGGCTGGCATGACCGGCGGAACGGTCGTACGCGGCGACACACTGCAAGAAACACTGGTGCTCAATACGGTAAAGGAAGCAGTAGACCCGACGGCCACCGGAGATTTACCGGCCTGGGAACGCGACCCCGATACCGCTAACCAGCGATTGTTCGACCCCAGTGCGCCCAAGGAAGGCGTGATGCCGAACGGCCCTGCTGACTTGGCAACCTGGCAAACCCGACGCATCCGGCTCTTCCCAGAGGGAGACCGCGTCACCAGAGTGCTCGTCTGCAATGGTGACCGCATCCCAGACGCAGGAAAGAATGTTTTCGGCGACCCGATGACGCCATACCGGTACAGCCCGAATCAGAGTAAGAAAGACCTCACCGCGTACTACCCGAAGCCATACGATTCAGAGCGCACCGTGTGGAACTCGATCGATGCACTCCTTGTCAGCGAAAATGACGCCGGGTTTGGCGGAAAGAACCTGGCCCCGATCAAACCCGCAACACTCGCAAATCTGGCGGAGATTGCCGACGTGACCGGGGAGCAAGAACTGCTCGACATCGCCATTGTCTCCATGGCTTACGGCCCTCAGAGTTCTTCTGTCGGCACCGTGATCAGCGGCGAAATCGGGCTGCCCCTCTATCTGCTGCAGAACAATGAGTATTCCACCACCGACCGGCAACGTGTCCGCGCGGCCGCCCAGGCGGTGCGCGATACAGCGGTTTGCCTCGGCTGGTTTGAAGGACAACTCGCGGTCGCGGCAGGCGGAGAGTACAGCTTCGGCACCAAGTCGGTGGACCGACTCTACGCCCTTCTCGAACCCGAGTTCATGACGTGGCTCCGGAATCTCAACATCGACGACGTAGCCTCCGAGTGCGTGCGCTGGCAGGAACTCGTCCGGGATAGCGCACTCGAGCTTGCAGCGGAACTCGTCCGAGGAGCAGGACCCAAAGCCATGATCGGCCGCCTCGATAGCACTGAAGACGGCAAAGGCCGTGTGATCAACGCCGGATCCATCCATAACCAGCTGCTTCGGAAGCTGCGCGACGCCCTTCCGCTTCTTGCCCAGCGAAACGCCGACCGCACATCACAACAGGGAGAAAACCATGACTAAACCCACCCTCCGCGCCGCAGTAGGGGCAACGGCGACGCGGCTACAGAACCACTACCTAGAGCAAGCCCATACCGCTCTAGGAGCTAGCGCCCGCGGATCGCTTGCCGACCTGCGCAAATATGCCTCAATAGGATTGGAGCATAACCCGCTCGCACTCCAAGACGTGCTCATGCTGCTGCAACCGGAACTCAGTGATCAAGAACTGGGAAAGTCTGACAAGCCCTCCCCAAGCGAGTACGCAGCGTTCTACGCACTCGCCCTGTTCGGGGTCCACATGCAAAGTGCACGCACACCGGCGCACAAGCAGGGAGATTCGTTCGCACTCGCATGTGGTCAGCTCTACAGAAAAACTGAGTCCAACTCAATAAAGCAGCGGTTCGACGCGATGCAGGTTGCTCTGGATTTCCCATCACGGATCACCCATCTACGTTCACTCGTCAGCCTGCTTCGCTCGCAAGACTTGCCGTTTGATTACGGGCAATTCGCCGGGGATCTCCGATCGCTCCAAAACCCAAAGTACCGGGACGGCGTTTTGCTGCGGTGGGGTAGAGACTTCGCCATCGGAACACTCCGGCCCTCTGCCCAGGCAGAAGCACAAGAACTCGACAACGCAATCCGCTAACTTCTACTTTTCGAAAGGACAATCATGTCTCTCATCATCGATATCCACGCACTTCAGACAGTCCCGCCTTCACTCATCAACCGCGACGATACCGGCGCCCCTAAGACAGCCGTGTTCGGCGGCGTCCCACGTCAGCGCGTCTCCTCCCAGTCCTGGAAGCGCGCAATCCGCAAGTACTTCGCCGAGCACTTCGATCCAGAATCCATCGGTGACCGCTCCAAGCGCCTTCCAGAAAAGATCGCGAAGCAGCTCGCCAAAGTTGCCGGCATCTCCGATGAAGACGCCATCAAGCGCACGGAGCAGCTCTTCAACGCTGTAAAGATCAAGACCGTCGTAGAGAAGCCAAAGAAGGGCGACGACACCGAACACAACCCATGGCCACAAACCACCTACCTGATCTTCCTCAGCCCACAGCAAATCGATCGCGCTGTCCGCGAGCTTGCTGAGCGCGACGGTCAGAAGTTCACTAAGGCCGAAGCGACTGCCATTTTGGATACCAACCACAGCGTGGACATGTCTATGTTCGGTCGAATGGTTGCTGACGACGCATCCTTCAATGTCGACGCAGCAGTCCAGGTAGCGCACGCCATCGGCGTGCACGCATCCGCGCCCGAATTCGACTTCTACACCGCCGTCGACGACCTTGCCGAAGAAGGCGAAGAAACTGGTGCAGGGATGCTCGGCACCGTACAGATGATGTCCTCCAGCCTCTACCGCTACGCCACCATCAACGTCGACGGGCTCAAGAAAAACCTCGAGTCCGCCGACGCCACGATTAAGGCTGTTGAGCAGTTCATCGAGGCATTCGTCGCGTCCATGCCAACCGGCAAGATCAATACCTTCGCCAACCAGACGCTCCCCGAGCTCGTCTACGTCACCGTCCGCGATACCCGCCCAGTCTCCCTCGTCACTGCTTTTGAAGACGCGGTGACTGCAACCGAGCAACTCGACCGCCGCCACGTAGCAGCAGCACGTCTTGCCGACGAGGCACGCGCAATTCAGGACACCTACGGCTTCGTCCCCACCAGCCAGTACGTCCTCGGTCTCGGCGATATTGCCGCGCCATTCGACGGCCTCGCAGAGCGCGTAACACTGAAGGAGCTGGGCGAACGCGTCGCAGCCGACGTTGCCACCGCACTAGGTGATGACGCATGAGTTCCTCCCTACTCCTCCTACTGAAAGGGCCCCTACAGTCATGGGGTGATGAGTCTCGGCACAAAATACGTGCTACTGCGCTCACACCGACGAAATCGGGCATCATCGGCCTCATCGCTGCAGCGCAGGGGCGTCGACGAACGGACCCAGTCGAAGACCTCACTCGCCTCCGGCTCGGAGTGCGCGTTGACCAATCAGGCAGCCTACTGCGTGACTACCAGACGGCCCAGCCCTGGCTTACCGACCCGAACGCATCCGCGGAGCTCATCACCCGATACTTCCTCAGCGACGCTGCGTTCGTAGTAGCCGTCGAATCGGACGACCGCGCACTGCTAGAGGGCATCGCGGAAGCACTACGCGCTCCCGCATTCCCACTCTTCATGGGCCGAAGGTCATGCCCAGTCCACCCAGGGCTAGTGATCGGCATCGTCGACACCGACGCGGAAACTGCGCTGCGCGAGCATCCGACATGGTACGCAACAGCCCAACACAAGCGCGAAGCGCCAAAACACGTCAACTTGGCACTCTACCGGGATGCGGACGAGGAAGAACAAGGCGGAGTCCGGCGACAGGACGTGCCCATAAGCTTCGACCCGCAGCACCGACGCTACGGGTGGCGTGACGTTCTGCGCGTAGAGGACGTCGCTATCGATAATCCGGATGGAACTGAATCGCTGGTGGACAGTGACGTTTTCTTCGAAACGGTGATCAAGGCATGAGCAATACATTCACAAGGATCCTCATTAACCCTGCCCGACGCCAAGGCAGGAGACTGCTCACCGACTCCCAAGCGATGCACGCCGCCGTACGCAGTGCGTTCCCGCCGGATCTCGATGAGACTGCAGGCCGGGTGCTGTGGCGCGTCGATAGCCACGAGCACACCCACGTGCTCTACATTGTGGGGCCCGAAAAACCGACCGCTGACTCCATCGTGGAACAGGCAGGGTGGGATACCCGGCCGGCGAAGATCGCCGACTACAACCGCTTCCTCGACAGCATCATGAAAGGGCAGCGCTGGCGGTTCGAACTTGTCGCCAACCCAACGTATAGCGAGTTTCAGCAGGGTAAACGAGGCAAAGTCAAGGCGCACGTTTCCCCGCGTCACCAGCTGGCTTGGCTGCGTAAAAAGTCACTCGCGCATGGGTTTGCGCTCGCACCAGGACTCGATGACGAGGTCAGCGACGAAGAGCGCGCACGCTGGGATGCGTTTGAAGCACCGACAGTCATCCAAAGCTGGACCGACGTGTTCCACCGGAAGAAAGCCGACGGTACCAAAGGCAGGCCCGTCCGGATTGCCAAGGCCCGCTTTTCCGGAGTCCTGGAAGTCACTGACGTCGAAGCTTTTCGACGCACCCTCACCCAAGGCATCGGACGTGGTCGCGGCTACGGTTGTGGCCTCCTGACGCTGGCCGATCCCACCAAATAGGTGCTGAGATGCCAACGCCTCATGAACTGCCGATCACTCGCCGTGCACTCGCGCGAATGAGTGATCGGCTGTCCTTCCTTTACGCGGAACGGTGCGTGGTCAACCGTGACGGCAACGCGTTGACGATCACCGACCAACGCGGCACCGCACACGTCCCCGCGACACAACTTGCGGTGCTCCTGCTCGGCCCCGGAACCCGGATCACCTACGCCGCGATGGCACTCCTCGGCGACGCAGGCACCAGCACAGTTTGGGTCGGCGAGCGCGGTGTCCGGTACTACGCCTCCGGCCGCCCACCCGCGAAGTCATCGCGGATGGCGCTGCTCCAAGCGGAAGTCGTAACGCACCAGCGCAAACGGCTTGACTGCGCCCGGAAAATGTACAGCCTCAGATTCCCGGGAGAGGACGTGTCCACTCTCACCATGGCGCAGCTGCGCGGCAGGGAAGGCTCCCGCATGAAACGTGTCTACGCCGCCGAAGCCGAACGAACCGGCGTGTACTGGGACCGACGAAGCTACGACCCGCACGACTTCGACTCCGGCACACCCATCAACCAAGCGCTCACTGCGGCAAGCGCAGCGCTCTACGGCATTGCTCACGCAGTCATTGCCGGGCTTGGGTTCGTTCCCGCACTCGGAGTTGTCCACACCGGAACAGACCGCGCGTTCGTCTACGACATCGCCGACCTGTACAAAGCCGAGATCGCCATCCCCGCCGCGTTCGACGCAGTAGCTGAAGCGAAAGGGAAACCGCATATCGAGGTGCGACGGAAGGTGCGCGACGCTGTCGTCGAAAAGCGACTGATGCAGCGCATGGTCAAAGACCTCCAATACGTCATGGACGTACCCGAAGAAGAACTCTACAGCGATGTCGAACTGATGCTGTGGAGCGAATTGGAAGTCATCTCTGCAGGCGTCAACTGGGCAGAGGAAGAGGCACTGCAATGATGGTGCTCATCGTCACCGCATGCCCGGCGGGCCTGCGCGGCGACCTGACAAAGTGGCTCATGGAACTCAGCCCAGGTGTCTTCGTGGGCACCCCATCAGCTCGCATCCGAGACCTACTCTGGGACCGCACCATCGAGCTCTGCAAAGACGGCAGGGCACTGCTCGTCTACAGCTCAAATAACGAGCAAGGCATGGAGTTCCGCGAGCACCGGCACGCCTGGAAACCGACAGACTTCGACGGCATTACGCTCATGATGCGCGAGAACGCGCGAGCACCAAAACGGCGCACCGGGTGGAGCAAGGCACGACGGCAGCGCATCGCATACGAGCGAGACAGGCGGACTTCGTCTTAGGTCGTGGCCACGGACGGGGAGATTGACATGCCTGGGTGGTCGAAAGGGTAGGCCTGAAATAGTTCCCGCGTCCGGGAACTATTTTGGGTTTGGGCCGATTCCGGTCGACCAACACTTACGTTTCCCCAGTTCGCGACGACTGTCCACGAAGAAAGGTCCCCGGTTTCAAAAAACGTTGGGAACTTTCTCGGCGGGCGACGGGTGGCGGGCGAGGCTAGGGGCGTCGAAAAATAATAAGCACTGAGGGAGCCGAACACGCCGTTTTTACGTCTAAACGGTATGAACACTCTCTACAACGGCATGACCATCGACCTCGACACGCCCCTGATCCACCAAAAACAGCGAACACCAAACCATGCATACCAGCAGGTCAGCGTGCGTCGCTACCTACAAAACGAACACTGCCTGCAACCATGGCAAGTCCAAAACAATGCGCGCTACCACCCCAAAAACGTCAGGTATCACGCCCCGGCAGCAGTCCGTGCAATCGCACACGCGGTAGAACAACCCGGCAGCATCATCGCCGGATTCTCGGCACTCGCGCTCTACGGCTTGCCCTATCTCGTCGAAGGCGCTGACACCACCCTGGTGACCACCTCCGGCCACACCAGCGTAGCCGGGGCCTGCCGTCCGACAATCCGCCGATCGCGGATCTCACTTGCAACATGGACCGTCACCCACCGAGGTGTATCACTGCAAGCGGTCACACCACTCACCGCCGTAATACAGGCACTTGTGCAGGTCAAACGTGGTGAGCACCTGTGGAGAACCGTCACTGTAGAGGGGCTGGCCCCCGAAGAGGTCAGAGGTATCCAACTAGTTGACTGTGTGCGACGTTTTTGGGGCATCACACCCAGCAGCATCGCCAAGGCAGCTAGGCACAAAATTGACGCCACATGGCTGCACAAGGTGCTACGACACAGCAGCGTATTGGCGGACTCACCAAAAGAAACTGAAATGCGCCTGCTGGTTGCCGCCCTGGCCAACCGGTACGGCTGCACGGTCGAAGAACAAGTGCCGCTGAGGGTCGGTGACCAGCTTGTCACAGTGTTTGACCTTGCCATTCCCGAGTTGAAGATTGCCGTCATGTACGACGGCGCACATCACTCCGATTACCAACAGCGGAATAAGGACTCCTCCATCACCTTAAAGATGATTCGGCAAGGTTGGACACCGGCGCGGTGCTCGGCAGCCACAATGTTTGAGTGCCTCACCTTGATCGAAGAGCTGATGCAGGAAGGCCGGGTTCGTGTGCAGACCAGAAAAGTTCCCAACGGATTTTGAATAACGGGAACTTTCTTCGTGGACATGCGTCGCCACCTGCGGAAACACGAGTGCCGGTCGACGGGAACGGGCCTGAAAGCCGAAATCGTTCCCGGGCGCGGGAACTTTTTCGGAGGGGCAAGGCGGGGCGGAGCTGGGGACGTGGCAGGGCCCTACGCCCCGGCCTTGGCCGCCCTACGCACCTGCAACGCGCCGACGAACCCGAGGGCCAGGAAGGCGGTGGCGGCGAGGAGGGACCAGCGGGCGGCGTCGGCCATGCCCTCGCTGAGGGCCTGCACAACGACTGCGGTTTGGTCGCCGAATGCGCTGGCTGTGCCCTCCATGCGGAGTTGGGTGATGGCGGAGCCGGCGGATTGGCGGGTGGTGGAGGAGGTGGCGTCGGCAAGGGGGCCGGTGATGCCGGCGGCCGTGAGGGTCTTGGGGAGGGTGATGGCGAGGGCCATCGAGAAGACGGAGCCGGAGACCGCGGTGCCCAGGGCTGAGCCGACTTGGCGGACGGTGCTTTGGGTGGCGGAGCCCTGGCCGGAGCGCTGTACCGGAATATCCCGGAGCACGGTGCCGGTGAGCTGCGCCGATGCCAAGCCCAGGCCGAGGCCGTAGAGGGTGAGTGGGGCGGCGATGAGCCAGCCGCTGGTGTCGGCGCCCATGATAAGGGCGAGGATGACGACGCCCACAACCTCGAGGGCGAGGCCGATCAGGACGGTGCCCGGCGCGCCGAAGCGGGCGGCGACGTGGCGGGCGGCCGCGCCGGAGAGGAACGCGCCGACGGCCATCGCGGCCAGGACCAGGCCGGCGGACATGACGGACAGGCCCAGCGCATTAATAAGGTAGAGCGGCAAGATGAAGATGATGGCGAACTCGCCGATGGCGACGGCTCCGGCGGTGATGTTGCCCCAGGAGAAGGTGGAGTAGGAGAACAGACCCAAGTCGAGGAGCGCGGAGCGTTCCACGCGTTTGCGGTGCTGCTCCCAGCGGATGAAGAGGAAGAAGGCCACGGCGGAGATCGCAAGTGCCACGGGGACGGGGGAGACCGGGGCGGTGGTGGGCCAGGTCCAGCCGAACACGGTCAGGGGCTCCTTGGGGGTCCACCAGCCAAGGTCGGGTGCCTCGATGATGGCGAAGACGAGGGTGCCGAACGCGATGGCGCTGAGCTGGGCGCCGTCGACATCGATGCCGGGGAGCTTGTCGGGGCTGCGGGTCTCGCGGACGGTGAGCACCGCGCCGATGGCGACGATCACGCCGATTGGCACGTTGACCAGGAAGATCCAGTGCCAGGACACCCACTGCGTCAGCGCACCGCCGGCCAGGGGACCGACCGCGGCCGCGCCTGAGATCACGGCGCCCCACACGCCGAAGGCGGCAGCGCGGTACTTGCCGCGGAAGACCGCGTTTACCGTCGAAAGGGTTGACGGCATGATGAGGGCAGCACCGACGGCTTGCACTGCACGGGCGGAAATGAGGGTCGAGGCGGACGTCGAAAAGCCGGCGAGGACGCTGCCCGCGACGAACACCCCGAGGCCCGCGAGGAAGGCGCGCTTGCGGCCCCACGAATCCGCAATCTTGCCCGTGGACAGCAACAACGCGGCGAGCAACACCGCGTACAGGCTGTTCACCCACTGTGCCTGGGTGAGGTCCAGGCCGAGGTCAGTAATTATCGACGGCAACGCCACGCCAACGATCGTGCCGTCGAGAACGATGACCCCGAGCCCCACCGAGAGGACGGCGAGGCTGATCCAATCGCGGCGCGTTGGCGTGGTGACCTCTACTTCGCTCATCACTAGCGCCTTACTGATTCTGGCTCAACAGACTTGAGCGCGCGACCGAGCGCCGCCATGAACAGGCCCAACGCAATCGTGATCGCGATGTGGCCCAAGCCCGCGATACCCGCGATCATCGCCGTGGACTCCTTGCCCTGCACAGTGAGGATGCCGTGCCAGACCATCATGCCCGAGGTCATGAGCACGCCGACGTTGTACACCCAGAAGAACCACGTGAACAGCTTGCCGGACCGCGAAACCTGGAACAGCTTCTCCAACACCAAGAAGATCAACGACATGACGAACCCGAGCACCAACAAGTGCGTGTGCGTCACACCAAGCTGCGTGAACTGGCCCTCCGGGAAATCATTCGCGCGGGTGAACTCGCGGTAGAACAACCCCGCGCCCAACCCAAGCACCAAGTACAACACTGCTGCCCTGTACAACTTCTGCACCTTGCACACTCCTTCTACAACCGCCAACACGGGCGGGAAATCCATTGACACCATCAATGGTGCTGGAGCGGACGCAGAAAGTAATCGCGCAGCAGGTTGAACATTGCGTCAACCGAACGGTTGAGTGGGGTTAGCGCTTGAGCCCATCCACGAACCGCGCGATCATGGGCTCGCCCAGCAGGTACGCGGCGTAGAGACTCAGCCCTGCGATGCCGATCACGATCGACAGCGTGAGCCCAAGGACCATGTCCTCCTGCTGCCGACTCAGGGGTTCCCCGGCCTTGATCTTCGAGGACAACACCTCAAACTCGTTGGCCACTCGCTTCATCCAGGGCTGGCCGGGTGGGCGCGTCCTGGTTTCCGGGGCGAGGAGGCCAGGGGCGTCGTCGTGAATCCCGCACGACTCGGGCTGCGTGCGCGTGTAGGTGGGAACTTCCGTGCTGGCACGGCAGGACTTCGCGGTTACGGAGGTGAGTTTCCACTCGTACCAGGGCTTACCCTGCGGAGTTTCGGTACTGCTGGTCTGCGAGATCACGCCAACGAATGAGAGGGGGTTGCCGGAGTCATCGACGAGCCAGGCGGGCCCGCCCGAGTCGCCCTGGATGAAGGTCTCGTCGGCCTCGACTTTGATCACGCCGTCGCCCGCGCCCTGGATATGCCCGCACACAACCTTGCGTTGCTTCACTGAGTTCGCGCACACTTCCATGTCGGCTTCGAGGGAGTCGTAATCGGCAATTGCATCGCCCGAAAACAGGTTCTGGCCTGCGATGATATCCTCGTACAGTCGCACGGCCATGACGTCGTCGTTTTTGAAGCGGGCGTCGATAAGCCCGGCGCGAGTGCTGTAGCCCACCGCTTGACTCTTCTTGTACAGGATCTCTCCCGCGTCCTGTGAGAAGCAGTGGCGCGCGACGTACGCAGTTTTCGACGCCGCGTCGACATAGCCGACCTGGCACTTCGTGATGCCCACCTCAACAACATCACCCTGGTTCACCACGACGCCGGCGGTGTAGCGCACGGAACTGAGGTCCGCAGCAGCGTTGGGAGCGGCGGCGCCCGCTAGCGCCAGCGTTACTGCTAGCGCTGCAGCTCCGAGTTTAGTTGCGCGTCGCACCTGCGCTCCTTTTGGGTGAAAAACAACATAGTTAAAGACATCTTAGTCTAGTCCACCGCCCCGTTTCCCATGTTTCACGTGAAACACACCGGGGTTAACCCATAGACCCGGGCGCACCACAGCTGTACTATGGGGTCAATCTTTAGGATGACGAAAGGGAAATCATGCAGGGACAGCCAACAACCGAGGAAATCTTCGCAGCTCACGAGGGCGGCAAGCTCTCCATCCAATCGCGGATGGAGGTGAACACCATGCGGGATCTCGCCATCTGCTACACGCCGGGGGTAGCGGAAGTGTGCGAGGCGATCGCGCAGGACCCCGCCCAGGCACGCCGCTACACGGGGGCAGGGAACACCGTCGCCGTCATCACCGACGGCACCGCGGTCCTCGGGCTCGGGGACATCGGCCCCCAAGCATCGCTGCCCGTCATGGAAGGCAAAGCCCAACTCTTCCAGCAGTTCGCTGGACTGAACTCCTTTCCGATCGTCCTCGACACCCAGGACGTCGACGAAATCGTCGACACCGTCGTGCGAATCGCGCCCTCCTTCGCGGCCATCAACCTCGAAGACATCGCCGCGCCACGCTGCTTCGACATCGAACGCCGCCTCGACGAACGCCTCAACATCCCCGTCATGCACGACGACCAGCACGGCACCGCCGTCGTTATCTATGCGGCACTACGCAACGCCGCGCGCGTCCTCGGCCGCACCCTCGCCGACCTGCGCGTTGTCATCTCCGGCGCCGGCGCCGCGGGCATCGCATGCGTCGACATGCTGCTCCACGCCGGCATCCGCGACATCATCGTCCTCGACTCCCAAGGCCCTATCCACGCTGACCGCGTCGGCCTCACCCCCATCAAACAGTCCCTCGCCGCGCGCACCAACCCCCGCAATATCCACACCACCGTCGACGACGCCCTCAGCGACGCCGACACCTTCATCGGCCTCTCGCGCGGCCACATCACCGAGGAGCAAGTCCTCCTCATGTCTGAGGCACCGATCTTGTTCTCGCTGGCCAACCCCACTCCGGAAATCGATCCGGAAGTCGCGCGGCGGCACGGAGGGGTCGTCGCAACGGGGCGCTCGGACATGCCCAACCAGATCAACAACGTCCTCGCGTTCCCCGGCATCTTCCGCGGCGCCATCGACGCCGGCGCCACCCACATCACCCGCCCCATGCTGCTCGCCGCCTCCGAAGCCATCGCCTCACTTATCGACGCCCCCACCGCCCACAACATCGTCCCCCAAGCACTCGACCCCCGCGTGGCACCGGCCGTCGCCAAGGCGGTGGCGGACGCCGTGTAACAGAACAGGTAGCAGGGGGCGATAGTCGCAGTATGAAGAACACTGCACTTGCTAGCGGCGCCGCAATTGCCATCGCCGCATCCACGCTCATCGCCCCACAAGCCACCGCTGCCACCGCTGCCACCCAAGTCGCCAGCGGCACCTTCACCTGGCCAATCAAGCAGTCCCTCCTGCAGGAACTGAACAAGAACGCCAACCTGGTGACCGATGCCGGCGTCTACGCCAAGGACCAAGCCGTCTTCGACCCGAACGCCAACCTGGTCACCTTCCCCCTCGACGTCGCCGACACCCGCCTCGACGCCAACGGCAACGGCGTCCTCCACTTCGACGGCGAACTGAAACTGCACGGCACCGTCGCCCCCAAGGTCGACATCGACGACATCAAAATCACTATCACCGGCACCAACGCCACCATCACCGGCGACATCGAATCCGGAACGGTCATCGAACGCGAACACAACGACGTGGTCCTGGGCACCTTCCAACTCGACAACGCCATCGACCCATCGCAGCCCAACTTTGCCGCCAAGGCCCGCCCTGTCACCTACGGCATCGGCATCACGCCACTCGGCCTCAAAGCCGGCGAGACTCCATCCGACGCCAAGGCCGACCTCAACCTGACCTTCGGCAAGGCCGACCTGAGCTCCCGCCTCGACATCGACACCGAGGACAAGCTCAAAGCCGCAGGCATCGCCCTCGGCGTCCTGGCGGCTCTCGGTGCCATCGTGGCCGTCGTAGCAGGGCCACTGAAGGACCTACTGCCGTTCGACCTACCCGCGAAGCTGCCGTTCTAAAACAGCGGTTCACCCACCGGGTGCATCTCACCGCCACCCTGCAACGGCCACGGGAAGAACCCAACGTGGCCGTAAAACAGGGTCAGGCCGAGGAACACCCACATCATGCCGATGATGAACGTCACCGGCACAAACACCTTCCGGGCAACCGGGCTGGTCAGCACGAACGGGGAAAGCAACGCCGAAAGCCCCGTACCCACATACAAGGTAAACACCATAAACGGCTCAAGCATCGAGCCCGCCAACAAACGCGCAATCGGCTCAACCTCTGGTGGACGCCACTGACCAAAATGCATCCCGGCGATACCAAACATGATCAGGCCAAACCCACCGACCGCAGCCACATACAGAATCGGGCGGAGCGTAGCCACCCAGTCCAAATCACGAATACCGCGGTCAGCACGATCCTCTGCGCGAAGCACGGCAACACCAACGATAAGTGTCATCACACCATAAAATGCGGCCGGTTCACCAAACGTCACATTATCGACCGCACAACAGAACACACCCTCGATCTGTTCCAGCGGCCACGTGAGCATCATATGCACACCCGTCATCCCGAGAAACGCACCGAGGAACACGAACGCCCAGCCAAACCCAGACACTGAGCGGTCTCCGGCTTTCTGCAACGCACGCATGAACAGCGGCACCATCAGCATAATTACACCGACGACCAGTCCCATCGTCGTGTTGTACGTGATACCTTGCATCAACATGGCCCTAGCTCCTCTCCGCCAACAAGTACTGACGAATCGTCATCAACGCAATCATCGAGCAAAAGGCAATCGTCCACGTCAGCGCCCCAAGGTCCTCACCCTTCACGCCGCCCATGACCCAGAAAAACAGCCCACCGACGACCACAAAGATCGTCAATAGCACCCAACTCGCCGTGAGAAGTTTCGACGCCCACCCCTGCGTCTGATCATCAACCGGCACCAGCTCTTTGCCTACATGCATAGTTGTCCTACTTTCACTCAAGAACTGCAGTACGCACGTACTGCTAAAAATGAGGATACCCTAATTATGGCGTTTACCTTGGAATATTTGCCTCTTTTCCCGCGGGCTTTACAAGGGAGAAAATTTGGCTATAATAATTGTCGAGCCTCCTGCCCACGGATTCCCCCCGAGTCCGGTTGAGCACTCAACACCCCCCCATTTTCGAGTGCGAGAGCGCAGGGGGTTCACTCTTTGCGTTTTTATGTTTGAGGCCCTTGCAGGCAGGCCCCGGCCCCGCACCAAATTCCTGGATTTTCCCTAGGTGGGAAGTGGCGTTGGCAAAAGCCCAGGTCGGGGGTCGGCCAGGTGGGAATGTGGTGCGTACACAGAGGCCTCAGTGCCAAGAGACGCATGTTTGAATTCCGGCCTCCACATTTCCGCAGTTCATAAATGTGCTAGAGGTTATCGGTTGCGTTGTTTGGCACTGGCACGCCGAGATACGACACCAAATTCCTGGATTTTGGGAAGCGGCGTTGACAAAAGCCCAGGTCGGGGGTCGGCCAGGTGGGAATGTGGTGCGTACACAGAGGCCTCAGTGCCAAGAGACGCATGTTTGAATTCCGGCCTCCACATTTCCGCAGTTCATAAATGTGCTAGATGTTATAGGTTGCGTCTTCTGGCACTGGCACGCCGAGATACGACACCAAATTCCTGGATTTTGGGAAGTGGCGTCGATAAAAGCTTAGGTCGTTGAACCTGCGTGAGGGAATTTGGTGCGCGGGGAGGGGCGGGTTCGGGCATCGGGGTGTCGGTGGGTACACTGCTGGCGTAATCGCAACCCCTAAGAAGGAGTCTTTTCCTATGCGTCACCACGCCGTAGCCGCAACGTTGTTGACCGCAACACTGCTGGTCACCGGGTGCACCGCCGAAAACTCAGCAGAAAACACAGCCGAAAACACAGCCGAGCAGACGACCCAAACAACCCAGGAGGACACGACCCGCCTGCTCACGGACATCGACGGCACAGACGTGCGGGTGCCGAAGCAGGTGACCCGGTTGGCGGACACGTGGGACGTGAATAACCAGTTCGTGCTGATGCTTGGTGGCGGGGACACCCTGGTGGCCACCACTGAGGAAGCGAAGCAGCTGCCGTGGCTGACGAAGATCTACCCGCACGTGACTGAGTTGCCGACGCCGGCCTCCGGGACGCGCCTCAACGTCGAAGAGCTGAAGGAAATCAACCCAGAAATGCTCCTGACCTCCTCGAAGGAACAGGTCGAGGCGGCACGTGCGCAGGGGATCCCGGCGGCGAGGGTCGACTTTGATGACTTTGAGCAGCTGATGAAGTCCGTGCGCATTACGGCGAACGCGCTGGGCACCGAGGAGGCCGACCAGAAGGCGACCGAGTACGTGACCTACATGGAGCGCAACCTGAAGATGGTCGCGGACCGCCTGGGCGGCATGCCGGGGGAGAAGAAGCCGAAGGTGCTGCACATCGTTGGCGGGGAGGACGTCACGCAGGCGGACGGGCCGGACTCGCTGGTAGGGGAGTGGATTGCAGCGACGGGGGCTCGCAATGTGATCGAGGAGGTTGTGGACGTCACGACCGTCACCCCGCAAGACATTGTCGACGCCGCTCCGGACTTCATCATCGTGGGCGGTACGGAGGCGCAGCTGGGCGTCGATAAGCTGGTGAATGATCCTGCACTGGCGAACGTGCCTGCGGTGAAGCAGGGCAACGTGGTGAAGAACCCGGTGGGGACGTCGAACTGGGGCCGCTACTCGGCGGAGGAGGCGCTGCAGCTGCTGTGGGCCGCGAAGCTGTTCCACACTGAGAAGTTTGAGGACGTCGACCTGGTTGCTGAGACGCAGCAGTTCTACAAGACGTTCTACGACTACGAGCTGAGCACCGAGGACGCGCAGCGGATCCTGGACGGCGAGGGACCGGCGGCTTAAAAAAATTCTAAGAAGGCAAAGAAAAACCCGGCACCTCGTGTTCTAGGTGCCGGGTCTCTGCTTCGAATTTCTCTACTTGGGACTATACGGAACCAGCTGCGAAAAGGGGAATACCCGTAAGAAAATCGGCCTAAACTTTAAAGACAGGGGACAACGAAGGTTTCTTAACTTTCTCTTAATTTCGCGCTGACCTTGGGGTATTCCAAATAGAAAAAAGTTTGAAAAACGGGGACACGTCACGCAGTTCAGCCCCGTACGGGGGGAGGATGTAACGGGGGTAGCGGGAGTGTGACTCGCGACATAGCGAGTATGGGCTTGTGATTCTAGATGGTAGGTTAAGGGAGTACCTTATCCCCACTACGGAACGTTCGGCACGTACCTGCCGATGGAGGACCACATGGCATCAGTAACTTACGACAACGCAACGCGCATCTACCCGGGTGCGACCACGCCGAGTGTCGACAAGCTCAACCTTGAAATCGCGGACGGGGAGTTCCTCGTCCTCGTTGGCCCGTCCGGCTCCGGTAAGTCGACCGCGCTGCGCATGCTCGCCGGTCTCGAGGACACCAACGAAGGCCACATCCGCATCGGCGACCGCGACGTCACCCACGTCAGCCCGAAGGACCGCGACATCGCGATGGTCTTCCAGAACTACGCCCTGTACCCGCACATGACCGTGCGCGAGAACATGGGCTTCGCGCTGAAGATCGCCGGCATGGACAAGGCCGAGATCGACAAGCGAGTGGAAGAGGCCGCGAAGACCCTCGACCTGACCCAGTACCTCGACCGCAAGCCGAAGGCACTGTCCGGTGGTCAGCGCCAGCGCGTGGCCATGGGCCGCGCCATCGTGCGCAAGCCACAGGTCTTCCTTATGGACGAGCCACTGTCCAACCTGGACGCGAAACTGCGTGTGCAGACCCGTACCCAGATCGCGAACCTGCAGCGCCGCATGGGCGTAACCACGCTGTACGTCACCCACGACCAGACGGAAGCCCTCACCATGGGCGACCGCATCGCCGTCCTGAACTTCGGCGTCCTGCAGCAGGTAGGCACCCCGCGTGAGCTCTACGATCACCCGAACAACGTCTTCGTCGCAGGCTTCATCGGCTCCCCAGCCATGAACCTGTCTACCTTCGACGTCGACCTGACCGAAAAGGTGGCCAAGCTCGGCCGCGCCTCCATCCCACTTTCCGACGAGCACATCTCCCACCTCACCGTGGAAGACGACGGCCAGGTCATCCTCGGCTTCCGCCCAGAGTCCCTGCAGGTCGTCGACGAGACCGCGAAGCACTCCATCCCGGTCGAGATCGACTTCGTGGAGGAGCTCGGCTCCGACTCCTACCTGTACGGCCACCTCGCAGGCGGTGGCTGGAAGGAAGAGGGCCTCGAGGAGGAGACCTCCGGCCAGATCGTGGTGCGCACCGCGCCACTGTCCGGCGTGATGAAGGGCGACGTCGTCCACGTCCAGATCGTTGACGGTGGACTCCACGTATTTAGCAAGGCAACTGGCCAGCGGATCTAAGGACACACATTGCGCGAGAAACTCAGCGTTGTCTCGCCCGTCTACGCACCGACGTTGCTGAAAATGCCGTGGGCGCAGCCACTCGAGGACTGGTCCTCCGACCTCCTCGCGGCGCTGCCCCGCGGCATTTCGCGCCACACGGTGCGCCTCATCGAGGCTGACGGGCTGGTCTTCGCAGTCAAGGAAATCGGCGGGGAAGTCGCCTACCACGAGTACAACATGCTCCGGAGGCTTCAAGAGCTCGACGCCCCCTGCGTCGTCCCCGTGGCCGTCATCACGCACCGCGTCGACGAAAACGGCGAGGAACTCACCCCCTGCCTGGTCACGGAGCACCTGCGGTTCTCACTCCCGTACCGCGACGTGTTCTCCCGCGACATCACCGTCGACACCATCAACAAGCTGGTGCGCGCCCTGGCGGTGCTGCTGGTGCGCCTGCACCTGCTCCACTTCTACTGGGGCGACGTCTCCCTGTCCAACACCCTGTTCCGGCGCGACGCCGACCAGTTCTCCGCCTACCTCGTCGACGCCGAAACCGGCGAATTCCACGACCCCATCTCCGACGGTCGACGCCTCTACGACGTCGACGTCGCCCGCGTCAATATCATTGGCGAGATGATGGACCTGCAGGCAGGCGGCTACCTCAGCGAGGACGTCGACGTCATCACCCTTGGCAACGACATCGCCTCCACCTACAACGAACTGTGGGACCTGATGACAGGGGAGCTCATCGTCGAAGGTGACGCGTTCGGGGCGATCGCTGGGCGCGTCGCAAAGATTAATGAGCTGGGCTTCGACGTCGGCGAAGTCGAGATCGAACACGACGGGGAAGACACCTACCGGGTGATCATCGAGCCCGCCGTGTTCTCCACAGGCTTCTACCAGAAAAAACTGCTGCGGCTCACCGGGCTGGAGGTGCAGGACCGGCAGGCGCAGCGCCTCCTCGGCGAGATGGAGGTGTACCGCGCCGTGCGCTACGGCGGCAAACTCCCCCTCGAAGCCGTCGCGCACCGCTGGATGGTAAAGAACTACGAACCCATCGTGGAACTCATCCCGCCGCAGCTGCGCGAGAAGCTCGAACCCGCGCAGATTTTCCACGAAATCCTGGATCACCGCTGGTTCATGAGCCAAAACGACCAACGCTACGTCACCTTGGCCGAGGCGGCGCAGTCCTATTTCGATCATGTGCTGCCGGGGCATCCGGACGAAGCAATCGTCTATAAATTACCCCCGGAGATGTGACGCGGGCCATAATGTTTGCCGTGCTCCATAAATGGTCACTATGCTGAGGTAGTACCTTATAACGCGCCGTGAACCGCATCGGGTAACGCTGGCAAGGAGCACGGCTACACATGAAGGATGGCCCATGAAGAAATTCACGCGAGCTTTTGCCTCAACCGCTGTCGCAGCACTGGCAGCATCCGCCCTCGTCGCCTGTGGCGGCGGTGGCGACACCGAAGGTCCGAACGTCTACTTCCTCAACTTCAAGCCTGAGCAGGACGCGACCTACCAAGCAATCGCCGAAGAGTACACCGCAGAAACTGGCGTCCCAGTCAAGGTCGTCACCGCGGCATCCGGCAACTACGAGCAGACCCTGCGCACCGAGGTCGGCAAGTCCGACGCTCCGACGCTCTTCCAGATGAACGGCCCAACCGGCTTCAAGACCTGGAAGGACTACACCGCAGACCTGTCCGACTTCTCCCTCGCGCAGGACCTCAACGAGGACGTCACCCCGCTCACCGCGGAAGACGGCACCGTCCGAGGCATCCCGTTCGCGGTTGAAGGCTTCGGCATCATCTACAACGAGGAAATCACTGACAAGTACTTCGCACTGCCAAACCCGGCAGTCGCCTCCATGGACGAAGTCAAGAACTTCGAATCCCTGAAGAAGCTCGCCGAAGACATGCAGGCAAAGAAGGACGAGCTCGGCATCGACGGCACCTTCGCCTCCACCTCCCTCACCAGCGGTGAGGACTGGCGCTGGCAGACCCACCTGGCCAACGGCCCAATGCACTTCGAGTTCGAGGACCTCGGCACCACCGACGCAGAGGACGTCACCTTCAAGTACAACAAGGAGTTCAAGAACCTCTTTGACCTGTACCTGAACAACTCCACCGTCGCGCCGACCCTGGCACCGTCCAAGGCAGTGTCCGACTCCATGGCAGAGTTCGCACTCGGCCAGGCAGCCTTCGTCCAGAACGGTAACTGGGCATGGTCGCAGATCGCCGACGTGAACGGCAACGTCGTGAAGGAAGACAAGATCAAGTTCCTCCCGATGTACATGGGCCTCCCAGATGAGGAGAAGACCGGCATCAACGTCGGCACCGAGAACTACCTCGCCATCAACGCCAAGGCTCCAGAAGAGGACCAGCAGGCCACCAAGGACTTCCTGAACTGGCTGTTCACCTCCGAGGCAGGCAAGAAGCACGTCATCGAGGACCTCGGCTTCATCGCGCCGTTCAAGAACTACACGGAGACCGACGTCCCGGCAGACCCACTGGCACGCCAGGTGCAGGAGGCAATCTCCAACACCGAGCTGACCACCCTGCCATGGGACTTCCAGTTCTTCCCATCCCAGCAGTTCAAGGATGACTTCGGCGGCAACCTCGCCCAGTACGCATCCGGCAACATGGAATGGGCAGACGTCGTCGCTAAGTTCAGCGAGGACTGGAAGGCCGAAAAGGGCTCCAACTAAGCACTGAACATGTTGTAAACCAGAGCGCGGGGTGTGCGAACAGCGCACTCCGCGCTTTTTATTCCCCAGATAGGCACCACAAATGCAGCAATCACTGAAGAAATATTTCCCAATCTTCGTACTGCCGACGCTGCTTGCGTTCTTGATCGCCTTCCTTGCCCCATTCGTCATTGGTTTCCTGCTGTCATTCACCAGCTTCCACACCATCACCGACGCAACCTGGGTAGGAGTCGACAACTACGTCCAAGCGTTCCAAGCACGAGAAGGCTTCGTCCGAGCGTTCGGATTCACCGCCCTCGTTTCCATCGTTTCCATCATCACCGTCAACGTCTTCGCGTTTGCAATCGCTTGGACACTGACACGGAAACTCAAAGGCACCAACTTCTTCCGTACCGTATTCTTCATGCCGAACCTCATCGGCGGCATCGTCCTCGGCTACACATGGCAGTCCATGATCAACGCCGTGCTCGCCCAATACGGCACCACGATCGTCTCCGACTGGAAGTACGGCTACCTAGGCCTGGTCATCCTCATTAACTGGCAGCTCGTCGGCTACATGATGATCATCTACATCGCCGGCCTGCAGAACGTGCCACCAGAGCTCATCGAAGCAGCAGAACTCGACGGCGTCTCCAAGTGGGAAATGCTCCGCCACGTGACCATCCCAATGATCATGCCGTCCATCACCATCTGCCTCTTCCTGACCCTGTCCAATACCTTCAAACTCTTCGACCAGAACCTCGCGCTCACCAACGGTGCCCCAGGCGGCGCAACCGAAATGGTCGCCCTGAACATCGTCAACACGATGTTCCTGCGCAACAACGTCGAGGGCGTCGGCCAAGCAAAGGCCGTCATCTTCGTCGTAGTGGTCGTCGTCATCGCAATGTTCCAGCTGCGCGCAACACGCAGCAAGGAAGTGGAGGCATAACCCATGGCAACCAAAACAAAGGCACCCGTCACCGCCTCCGAGGCGAGCGTCAGCGGCCCAGCCAAAATACTCATCTACGCGGTGCTGGTATTCCTCACCGTGGTCTTCCTCGGCCCCATCGCGTTCATCTTCCTGAACTCCTTCAAGCAGAAGTTCGCAATCTCCAACAACCCATTCGCCATCCCACTCGGCGACATGTGGGCCGGATTCGAAAACTACATCACCGGCATCCAAGGCGAAGGCTTCGCATGGGCCATCGTGTGGTCCTTCACCATCACGATCCTCTCCGTCGCCTCCATCGTCTTCTTCTCCTCGATGACCGCCTACTACATCACCCGCGTGAAAACGTGGTGGACGTCCACGCTGTACTACCTGTTCGTGTTCTCCATGGTCATCCCGTTCCAGATGGTGATGTTCCCAACCGTCACCATCGCCGACCGCCTCGGCCTGGCCAACCCGCTCGGCATGGTGGTGCTCTACACCGGCTTCGGTGCAGGCCTATCCGTCTTCATGTTCGCCGGCTTCGTCAAGTCGATCCCGCTCGAAATTGAAGAAGCAGCAACCATCGACGGCTGCAGCCCACTGCAAACGTTCTTCCGCGTCGTCCTCCCGATGCTCAAGCCAACCGCAGTGACCGTCGCCATCCTCAACGCAATGTGGGTCTGGAACGACTACCTGCTGCCATACCTCGTCATCGGCCTGTCCACCCCATACCGCACCATCCCAGTGGTCATCCAGCAGTTCGTTGGATCCCAGGGCAACCGCGACATGGGCGCGATGATGGCAATGCTCGTGCTCGCCATCGTCCCGATCATCATCTTCTACATGTCTTCCCAGAAGCACATCGTAGAAGGTGTCGCAGCTGGCGCCGTGAAGGGATAACATTCTGGCGTGAGCCTTTTCAATCCCGATTCCCGATTTATGTCCGCCTTCACCTTGATGGCGGACATTGTCATTGTCAACATGCTTTTCGTCCTGTCCAGCCTGCCAATCGTGACGGGCGGCATGGCGATCCGCGCCGCGAACGTCGTCACCGGTTACATGGTCGAAGGCCGCGGCTCCCGCTACGGGCTGCACTACCTCCGCGAGTTCCGCTACGGCGGCGGCAAATTCGGCGGCGCCTCCACCCAGTGGTGGGGGATCCTCGTCGCCATCGCCCTCGGCGTCATCTACCAACAGTGGGTCATCTTCCAAGCAAGTATCGACGGCCACCTCCTCAACCTCACGCAAGGGCTCACCCTGTCCGGCATCCTCATCATCGCCGGCATCAGCGTGTGGTTCTTCGCCCTCCAGGCGCAGCTGGACCTCCAGACAACCCCAGAAGGGCAGCAAAAAGCGCCCCTGGGCGAAACCCTGGGGCGCTCCGTGATCCTCACGTTCCAGCAACTGCCACGCACCCTCGGCGCACTCCTGTGCATCGGGGCGGCGGCATCCCTGCCGCTGTGGACCTCAGTTGCCGTGTGGATCCCCGCCTATTTCTTCGCGGTGCCGGCGCTCACACTGTTTCTTGTGCAGCTGCTCGTCGCGGCACCACTCGGGCGGGGGCTCGCAAACGACTAAGCGTCCTGCGCCTGGATCTCCTTGGCGCGTTCCATATCCTGCGTGACGATCTTGCCCTTCGCGAAACGGTTCACAATCATCGCGATCGCGCCGTCACCGGTCACGTTCGCCGCGGTACCGAAGGAGTCAACCACAATGTAAGCGGCGATCATCAGGGAGATCATCGACTCGTCGAAGCCCAGGTTCGCCTGCAGCAGGCCAACCGCGGCCATGATCGCGCCACCAGGCACGCCCGGCGCAGCAATCATCATGATGCCGAGCAGCAGCACGAAACCAACGACGGCGCCACCGGTGATCGGCAGCTGCGCCATGAACACAATCGCCAGGGCGTAGAGCGTAATCTTCATCATCGAACCGGACAGGTGAATCGTCGCACACAATGGCACGATGAAGCCCGCCACGTTCTCGTCCACCTTGTTCTTCAGGGTGGACTGGTAGGTGACCGGAATCGTCGCCGCGGAGGACGACGTACCCAACGCCGTGAAGTACGCCGGCAACATGTTCTTCAGCGCCGTGAACGGGTTCTGGCCCGCCACAGCACCAGCGATCAAGTACTGGCCCAGCACAATCACGATCGTCATGCCGACCGAGAGCAGCAACACCACGCCGAACGCGGCCATCGTCGAACCGAAGTTCTCGTTCATAGCCAGGTTCAGGAACGTACCGAAAATGAACAGCGGCAGCAGCGGAATAACGAAGCTCTGGACCACCTTCATGATCACGTCACGCAGCTCGTTGAGCACCTCGTGCATCGTGCGGGACTTCACCGTGGTCATCGCGATACCAATCACGAACGCGAGCAGCAGCGCCGACATCACCTCAAACGGTGCGGGCATTTCCACCTCGAAGAACGGCGACAGACCGCCCTCGGAGGGGTCGTCGATATCTGTACGCAGCTGCGTACCAGCCAGCAAGGTTGGGTAGAGTGCTGAAGCCACACCCCAGGCGATCAGGCCGGAAATGATCGTGGATCCGTAGGCGACCCCGGCCGTGATACCCAACCACTTACCCGCGCCCTTGCCCAGGCCCGCAATTGCGGGGGCGATCAGGGAGAAGATCAGGATTGGGACGAAGAATCCCAGGAAGTTCGAGAACAGGCCATTGAACGTCACGAAGACGCGCGCGAGCCAGTCAGGAAAGAAAAAACTGCACAGAAAGCCGGCGACGATCGCCACGACAATCCAGAAGAGCAGCGAGCTCAACACTTTCGATTTCATTGTTGCACCTTTAATACGAGGCGATGGACAGATCCACAGGCGAAAAACCTGTGATGGTTATGCTATACGGTATGTTGCTTGCACAGAGCCCTAATGGGCCATTTTCTGACACAAGTTCCATAAATACTATCATTGGGATACTCCTTATAGTATTCACTGTGGCACTTCTCATACCCGGCGTCCTCGCGACCGCCGGGAAGCTGCCCGGCAACGGTGTGATCGGGCTGCGTGTCCCGGAAGTTCGCAAGCACGAGTCCACTTGGCGCCAAGCACACCGCGTCACCGGCCCCTTCTGGGTGCTCGCCGCAGTCGCCTTCGCCATCGGCGCCGCCTTTGCATTTATTGCATACGGCTGGATGTGGATTCTCGTCGCCGTGGCGGTCATCGCCGCACTCGTGAGCATCTCCGTCGGCGGCAACTTCGGAGCCCGCGCCGCCGCGCTTGTCGACGCCGCCCTGGACGCCTCAGACTCAGACTCCTCAGACGAGCCCGCCGTGGACCTCGGCGCGCTACGCAAGGCCGCCGGGAAGGCGGACGAACAGCAGTAGCAGTTTTATATTCACGCTGTACGCAGGGAGTTTGGTGGTTCCGCGTACAGCGTTCGCTCTCTCCGCTACCTTTACACCTATGACTTTCACGACTCAGAAGAACTGGTGGTGGCTCCCGAACACGGCGAGCCGCCTCTTCTAGTACGTTCTAGAGTCCCAACAACGGCCCGCCGGCTTGTAACCACAAGCACCGCGGGCCGTTTGCTTTGGCTCACACGCCCTCGGTGTACCAACACACGAAGGACGACCATGAGCACACACACCACCCGCCGCGTGAAGTACCACGCGGACGCCGCCAGCCTCTTCGCGCATCTCGGCGGCACCACGACCCGGGACACCGTCCTGCTGGAATCCGCCGACATCACCACCCGCTCCGGTATCCAATCAGTCGCGGTGCTGCGGGCCGCGGTGCGCGTCACCTGCTCGGGCAGCCACGTACACGTCGAGCCATTGACCCCCTTCGGGCGCACGGTGGCTGCTCAACTGCGGGAGCAGCTGGGGGAGTACCACGTCGGCGAGAACGTCTACGCGTTTCCGCCTGTTGCCGCTGCTGTTGTTGCGGACGAGCGCGAGCGCCTCACCGCCACCTCTACCGTCGAAGTGTTGCGTGCGCTCCGCCGCTTCGGGTTCCTCGCCGGTGGCTTCGCCTACGACTACCTCGAAACCTTCGAGGAGCTCCCGGCCGTCGCCGACGGCTCCAACACCTACCCCGACTACCAGTTCGTCCTCGCCGAAGTGCTCCTGCGCATCGACCACCAGGCACAGACCGCGACGCTCAGCGGAGTTGGGATTGACGCGTTCGCCGAGCGTATCGACGCCGCTTCGCCCACACCCTTACGTTCTTCGGAGGGGCCCGGCGGCACCCTGGTTGCTCGCGCCGACATCCCCGACGCGCAGTTCTGCGCCGACGTGGAGCGACTCAAGGAGCACATCTACAACGGGGACATCTACCAAGTCGTGCCCGCCCGCAGCTTCATCGCCGACTGCCCGGACGCGTTCGCCGCGTACCTCCAACTGCGCGCGACTAATCCTTCGCCGTACATGTTTTACCAAAGGGGCGTCGATAAGCATGGTGACTCTTTCGAGCTGTTCGGCGCCTCGCCCGAGTCCAACCTGAAGTACACCAACGCCGACCGCGAGGTGCAGCTGTACCCGATCGCGGGGACGCGGCCGCGCGGGCTCGCCGAGGACGGGACGGTCGACCACGAGCTGGACACGCGGATGGAGCTGCAGCTGCGCACCGACGCCAAAGAAGTCGCCGAGCACACCATGCTCGTGGACCTCGCGCGCAACGACGTCGCCCGCGTTGCGGAGCCCGGCACGCGGCGAGTTGCCGAGTTGCTGCAGGTAGACCGGTATTCGCGCGTCATGCACCTCGTGTCCCGGGTCACCGCGCGGCTGGCTGGGGACCTCGACGCACTCGACGCGTACCGGGCGTGCATGAACATGGGCACGCTCACCGGGGCGCCGAAGCTGCGCGCCACTTCGCTGATCCGCTCGCTCGAGGGCGCGCGGCGCGGGTCTTACGGCGGAGCAGTCGGCTACCTGGACAGCAACGGCGACTTTGACACCTGCATCGTGATCCGTTCTGCGTACGTCACCGGCGGGAAGGCGATCGTGCAGGCGGGCGCCGGAGTCGTGCGCGACTCCAACCCGCAGTCCGAAGCCGAGGAGACGCTGCACAAGGCGTACGCGGTACTCAACGCGATCGCGCTGGCCGCCGGCGCAGAACTGGAGGTAATCAAATGATTGTGCTGCTGGATAACCAGGACTCGTTCGTTTACAACTTGGTGGACGCGCTTGCTGAGTATGAGTCAGTAGTGTTCCGTAACACCGTTGATGAGGACTCAATACTGGCGCTGGATCCTTCACTGATCGTGCTTTCACCAGGCCCTGGGTACCCGGCCGATGCCGGCTGCATGCCCGAGCTGATCCGCCGAGCGCAGGGCAGCGTGCCGATGCTCGGCATCTGCCTCGGCTACCAGGCCCTCGTGGAACACTTCGGCGGCACCGTCCAGCCCTGTGGGCCCGTCCACGGCGTCTCGGACACCATGACGCTGACGTCAGCTGGACTCGCGTCCGGACTATTCGACGGCATGACCAGCCAGCTCGGACACCCCGGGCGCGACGTGCCGGTCGCGCGCTACCACTCGCTCGGGGCAGTGTCGCTGCCTGCAGAGATGCACGCGCTGGCCCGCACCGGGGACATCGTCATGGCCGCCGCAACCGACGACGGCATGTCCATCGGGCTGCAGTTCCACCCCGAATCGATCCTCACACCCGCAGGCCCAACGATGCTGCGCCGGTGCGTCAATAGGCTGAAGAAAGGAAACTAACCATGGCAACCGAACGATCCCTCACCATCCTCAAGCGATTCCTGGACAACCGGGAGCCGACCCTCGAGGAAGCGATCGAGGCATTCACCCCGCTCACCGTCGGCGACTACGACGACGTCCACATCGCAGCACTCCTGGCCACGATCCGCACCCGCGGCGAAACCTTCGCCGACATCGCCGGCGCGGCACGCGCGTTCCTCGCCGCGGGCCGACCGTTCCCGGTGACGGGGGAGGGGCTGATGGACACCGCCGGCACCGGCGGCGACGGCGCGAACACCATCAACATCACCACCGCGGCGTCGCTGGTCGCCGCCGCTGGCGGAGTGCCCATGATCAAGTGCGGCAACCGGTCCGTGTCCTCCAAGTCCGGCTCCGCTGACGTCCTCGAGGCCCTGAACATCCCACTCGACCTCGACCCCTCGCGTGCGGTGCGACAGTTCGAGTCCTCCAACTTCACCTTCCTCTTCGCACCGGCGTACAACCCGACCATCGCGCACGTGCAGCCGGTGCGCAAGGCGCTGGGCGTGTCCACGCTGTTTAACACGATAGGGCCGCTGCTCTCACCGGCGCGGCCGGAGTACCAGATCATGGGCATCGCCAACCCGGCGCAGGGACGCGTCATCGCTGAGACGATGCGCGAGCTGGGGCGGGGGCGCGCGCTCGTCGTCCACGGCGCAGGAACCGATGAGCTGGCGGTCCACGGCGAGTCGCAGGTCTGGGAACTGGGCCGGGACGGTTCCATCACCGAGTACGTGCTTACGCCGGAGGAGCTCGGCCTCAAGCGCTGCTCGCTCGAGGACCTGCGCGGCGGCGACGGCGTGGAGAATGCCGCCGCCATCCGCGCAACCTTCGCAGGGGAGGGCCCGGAGGCGCACCGCTCGGCCGTCGCCGCCGGTGCGGGTGCCATGTTCTACCTCAACGGCACAGCGCCAACCATCGCCAACGGCGTCACCCACGCCCTCAACCTGCTTGCCGACGGCACCGTGCAAGCATGGTTGCAACGACACGAGGAGGCTGATTACAGTGCCTAAGCAATTACCCACCGTGCTCGAGGAGATCGTGGCAAGCCGACGCGGCGATTTGGCAGCGATCCGCGAGCGTCTTGCCCACGTGGATGTCGCTGCGCTGCCGCGCTCGGAGCGCTCGCTCTACGACAACTTGAAGCGCGAGGGCACCAGCTTCATCATGGAGTGCAAGTCCTCCTCGCCGTCCCTCGGCCTGATCCGCGCCGACTACAAGCCCGGCCAAATCGCCTCGGTGTACTCGCGCTACGCCGCCGGCATCTCCGTGCTGTGCGAGCCCTCCCGCTTCGGCGGCGACTACGACCACCTGGCCACGGTCGCCTCAAGCACGCACCTGCCCGTACTCTGCAAGGACTTCATCATCGACGAGGTCCAAGTCTACGCCGCGCGCTACTTCGGCGCCGACGCTATCCTGCTCATGCTCTCGATTCTTGACGACGCCAGCTACGCCCACCTCTCCGGCCTCGCCGAGTCGCTGGGGATGGATGTGCTCACCGAAGTGATTAGCGAGGAGGAGGCCGTGCGGGCTCGCCGGCTCGGCGCGCGGATCTTCGGCGTGAACCACCGGAACCTCCACGACCTGTCGATTGACCTAACGCGCTCCGCCCGGTTGGCGCGACTCGCTCCTGCCGAAGCGGCGGTGGTGTCGGAGTCCGGCATCCGGTCCGTGGAGACTGTGCGTCAGCTCGGCGGGCACTCGGACGGGTTCCTGGTCGGGTCGCAGCTGACCGGCCAGCCGGACATCGACCTGGCCGCCCGGAAACTGGTGTACGGGCCAAACAAGGTGTGCGGGCTGACGTCGTGGAGCGCCGCCCAGGCCGCCAAGGCGGCGGGCGCGGTCTACGGCGGGCTCATCTTCGAGGAGACGAGTCCACGCAATGTTTCACGTGAAACATCGGCGGACATCATCACGCATGAGCCGGGCCTGCGGTACGTTGCGGTCTCGCGCCGGACGTCCGGGTACGGCGAACTGATCCAGCCGGGCATTCACGCGGTGCAGGTGCACGCTCCGTACCAGGGATCGCTCGAGGCCGAGCGCTCGCTGGTGGACCGGGTGCGCGCGGAGATAGGGGAGGGCGTCGAGCTCTGGAGGGCGGTCTCCATGAGTGAGTCATCCGGCGTGGAGGTTGCGCTGGGGATCAGAGGGGGCGTCGACAAGCTGGTGCTCGACGCGCGCGACGGCGGCTCCGGCGAGACCTTCCGCTGGGCCGACATCCCGGACGAGGTGCGCGGCGACTCGCTCCTCGCCGGCGGGCTGCACCCCGACAACCTTGCGGACGCGCTCGCCGTCGGCTGCTCCGGCGTAGACCTCAACTCGGGCGTCGAATACCCTGCTCAGGCCGGGCGTAAGGACGCGGGCGCGCTGCGGCGGGCCTTCGAGATCATCGGCAACTACCACTACCCAAGGACAGAAAATGACTGATTACACCCACGGCGGCAGCACCATCCTGCCCGCATACTACGGCGAATTCGGCGGGCAATTCGTCCCCGAATCGCTCCTGCCGGCGCTTGACCAGCTCGAGCGAGCGTTTGTCGACGCCCTCGCCGACGAAACCTTCATGGCCGAATACCGCGCGATGCTTCGCGACTACCTCGGCCGACCGACCCCGCTTACCGAATGTCGCAATCTGCCCCTCAACGGCGCGAACGCGCGCATCTTCCTCAAGCGCGAGGACCTCGTGCACGGCGGCGCACACAAGACGAACCAGGTCATCGGCCAAGCACTACTGGCGAAGAAGATGGGCAAAACCCGCATCATTGCCGAGACCGGCGCCGGCCAACACGGCACCGCCACCGCGCTCGCCTGCGCTTTACTGGGTTTGGATTGCGTCATCTACATGGGTAAGACCGACATGGCGCGGCAGGAGCCAAACGTCTACCGCATGCGGCTGATGGGTGCTGAGGTAGTGGGCGTCGACTCCGGCGCCGGCACCCTGAAAGACGCCGTCAACGAAGCACTACGCGACTGGACCGCCACCTTCCACGAGTCCCACTACCTGCTCGGCACCGCGGCCGGGCCGCACCCGTTCCCCAAGATCGTCAAGGAGTTCCACCGCGTGATCTCCGCCGAGGCGAAAGCCCAGATGCTTGAGCGTACCGGTGGGCTGCCGGACGTCGTCTGCGCCTGCGTCGGTGGCGGCTCCAACGCCATCGGGATGTTCGCCGAGTTTATCGACGAGGAGGGCGTCGAACTCGTCGGCGTCGAACCCGGAGGAGAGGGCGTGGGCGTCGGCAAGCATGGCGCCGCGATTGCCGCCGGAACCGTCGGCATCCTGCACGGGACGCGCTCCTACCTGATGCGCGACAGCGACGGCCAGGTCGCTGAGTCTTACTCAATATCCGCCGGCCTGGACTACCCCGCGGTTGGACCCGAGCACGCACACCTTGCCAAGACGGGCCGAGCGAAGTACGTTCCCGTCACCGACGAATCCGCCCTGCGTGCGTTCCAGTTGCTGTCACGGCACGAGGGCATCATCCCGGCGCTCGAGTCCTCGCATGCGTTGGCGTACGCGCTGCAACGCGCGGCGTCCCACCCGGCTGACGCGGAGCCCCTCACAATCCTCGTTTCCCTTTCGGGCCGCGGCGACAAGGACGTCGCTCACGTCCGTAGAACACTCGCCGAACACCCGGAATGGGTTGAAAATGTGCGAAAGGAGACCAACTAACATGTCCACCCCTGCAACGTCACGTTACGAAAGACTCTTCGCCTCCCTGCACGAGAGGGGAGAGGGGGCCTTCGTCCCATTCATCATGCTTTCCGACCCCAACCCCGACGACGCCCTCCAAATCATCGACGCCGCCGTCACCGCCGGAGCCGACGCCCTCGAACTCGGCGTCCCGTTCTCCGACCCCGTCGCCGACGGCCCCGCCATCCAGGCGGCACACGTGCGGGCACTCGATGGCGGAGCGACCGTCGAAAAGGCACTGGCACAAGTTCGGACGATCCGCGAGCGATACCCCGAGCTGCCGATCGGCATGCTGATCTACGCCAACGTCGCCTACGTGCGTGGTCTTTCCTCGTTCTACGAGGCGTTCCGAGAGGCCGGCGCGGACAGCGTGCTACTCCCGGACGTTCCGGTACGCGAATCGGCGCCGTTCAGCGAGGCTGCTCTTGCCGCGGGTGTCGACCCGATCTACATCGCCCCTGCCAAAGCCAGCCCGCAGACTTTGGAGGGCGTCGCCGCCCAGTCCCGCGGGTACATCTACGCCATCTCCCGTGACGGCGTGACCGGCGCCGACAAGGAAGCCTCCGTCGACGGCCTTCGCGAGGTAGTGGACAACGTGCAAGCATACGGCGGCGCCCCGGTGCTGCTCGGGTTCGGGATCTCCACACCGCAGCACGTCGCGGACGCAATCGCAGCCGGGGCAGCAGGCGCCATCACCGGCTCCGCGATCGCGAACATCGTGGCCAAATACACCGAACACTCGCACCCGAACCCCGCGCGCATTACGGACATCGACGCGCTGACCGCCGAGCTGTCCTCCTACGTCACGGCAATGAAACAGGCTACTATCAGGGCATGACTTGTTCACGACGCATGTTCCTCCTCGGCACCGCCACCACCTTCGCCGGCGCGTTCCTCGCCGCCTGCGGATCTGAACCAACCGCCGAGGTAGCCAAAACCCAAGTACCGGTCGGCAGCGCCGTCATCCTCGACGGCTTCATTATCGCCCAACCGACCGCCGGTGAGTATGTCGCATACTCCCAAACCTGCCCCCACCAGGGCCAGAAGATCACCAAGGTCGATGGGGACACTGTTCGCTGCACCGGCCACGGCTCCGTCTTCAGCATTATCGACGGCTCCGCAGTCTCCGGGCCAACGCAAAATCCACTGACCCCAGCGCAGCTGACAGAAGAGGGTGAGACGCTGAACGCGTCGATGTAAAACTGCTGCTTTCTCGGCCTGCCTGGCGTGGCCTGCGTGGCTATCATGTGTGCATGCCAGGTTTTCTTCGCCGTATTGACCCCTTGCTCCTCGGCATCATCCTCGCCGCGGTACTCGCGTTCATTGCGCCCGCCCGAGGCTCGTTTGCCGAGGGCTTTTCCATTGCTGTCAAACTTGCAATCGGTCTGCTGTTTTTCCTCTATGGTGCGCGTCTTTCCACCCGCGAGGCGCTGCAAGGTTTGACGAATTGGCGCCTGCATTCGATCATCCTCGCCTTTACGTTCATCGCGTATCCTTTGATCGGCCTGGCCATGCGCCCCACAACCGCGTTCATTTCCGACTCGGTATACCAGGGGATCCTCTATCTTTGCCTGGTGCCGTCGACTGTCCAGTCCTCGGTTGCACTGACAGGCATCGCGCGTGGCAATGTGCCGGGAGCGGTGGTGGCGGCGAGCCTGTCGTCGATAGTTGGTGTCGTAGCGACGCCCGCCCTCGTTATGGTCCTGATGGGTGCCGACAGTGGCATTCATATCGATGCATCCGTGTTCCGGAATGTTGCATTACAGTTGCTCCTTCCTTTCGTGCTGGGTCAGGTCGCTCGGGCAGTGGTGCCTGGTGTTGCTGGCTTCGCTGCGCGGAAAGCTACCAAGCTTGTTGACCGCGGGTCCATTTGGATGGTCGTGTACTCGGCGTTCTCAGCCGGTGTTGTTTCTGGCGTGTGGTCGAATGTTTCTGCGCTCGAGTTGGTCTTCCTCTCTGCGTTCGCTCTGGTTCTGGTTTGCGTCATGCTGTGGGTGACGCGGGTTGTCCCGGAGGCCTTGAGGTTCTCGAGGGCGGACACGGTAGCCATCCAGATGTGCGGGACGCAGAAGTCTTTGGCGGCGGGGCTGCCGATGGCGTCGGTTATCTTTGGCGGCGGTCAACTCGGTGTGCTGATTGTGCCGTTGATGGTCTACCATCTGATTCAGTTGATGACGTGCTCCGCGTACGTCTCGCGCCTTGCCCAAACCACAGCTTCGAAGGAATAGTTTCACGTGAAACATTACGTCCGGATTCATTACAGCGCTCCAGATCTTGGGGGAGAGCTTCTCAATATTGCCGAACTTGAGGAGCTGAACCCTCGCGAATGTACGATGGTTCGGATGATCGAGCTGGACCCGAGCGAGACCATTACTGGCATTTATACCGACGGCAAAGTGATTGGTCAGGCGAATGAGCCGATGTCTATCGTTCCGCACCCAGACCTGTACGCACAGTTCGAGGGCATTTCTGCGACAGCCATTGCGGTAGAGGAGTTCGAGGCGCTGTGGGCTGAGGCTTGTAGTCTGCTGAGGCATGCTTAAACCTTGGGTGTGTCCCAATCCCACGTCGGTGCGGCTTCATCCGCAAACGAATCCACACCCCACCCATCCAACTCAATCTCGGCAGCATCATCGCGATACCCCACCCGACCAGGCTCACACACCCACTGCTCACCACTTACAAACCGGAAATACAACACAGGCCCAGGCTTGACCACCCGAATAAACCCATCCGTGACCAACGAATGACACCTCGAGCACAACGGCACCAAATTCTCCAAATCCGTGGTGCCGCCCTCGGCCCAATCCCGAATATGATGCATCTGCAAGAACCTGGTATGCCCACAGCCTGGCACCGCGCACTTATGCCCCCACATCCCTAACAACACCTGCACCTGCTTCGGGCTTGCAAGCCTGCGTTTGCGCCCAAACTTGATCACCTGCCCGTCGGCGTCATAGAGCACACCCATCAAATCTGCATGATCTACCAGATTGGCAAGCCGTGCGGCAGGAGCGGCCATGTGATTCGGTAAAAACGCTCGCCCATCTGATGTCATATGCACCATCACTTGTGCTGCCGGCGCCATCGTTGCATGCTTAGCGGCCCCGGTGCGCACCATGTGCACCATCCCCATCAGTGATTGCAGCATTAATCGTGCCGGTGGCAGCCCGAAGGTCGAGCGCATCATCTGCGCATCAGCCTCATCCATCGCGTTGTCGTCCGCATAGGCGTGTGCGCCTGCGCGCAGGGCTGCTTGAAAGGCCACACCGTCGGTAGCGTTCATGCAAAACCAGCCGCGTAGGTATTGGCCGTCTTCGCGGATGGTCAGCCCGCAGTGTTCACCAGCATCCTCGGGCTGTTTGTCGGTGGGGGTTGCGCCTGCCAGGGCGTGTACGAGGCCTTGGTAGCCAGATTCGGCGGCTATTTCTACGAGTTCGTGTTGGTTTGTGTCGGTGGCGTAGTCGAGCATGTAGCGCACGCTGGTGTAGTCGATGGTTCCTTGTCGCAGCGCGTCGAGGATGGTGGGAAAGGCGGTGAGTTTGCGTGCGACGGCGGCGTATTCGTAGGCGCGGGTGCGTTTCATTTTTAACACTCTGGCAAGCCATGCCCCGGTAGAAGCGCAGCCGTAGTGCTCGGCGAGGTTGTGGGCGTCGAATTCGGCGATCGCAGTGAGTATTTCTGCGTGTGAGTATGCGAACAGGCGTGCGCTTTCTACGATGGTGTTGATGATGGTGTCGGCGTCGATGGTGGTGTGCATGGTTCCCCCTGGTGTTTTGGTTGTTGTTTAGTATACGTGTTCGAATGGTGGTGTCAAGAGGTTTATTCAAATATTTGTTGGTGGGTGTCCGCGCGGCGGACAGTGCGCGGGGTGCTTTGCGACGCCACTTTCGAGCACGGGTGTGTGGGTGGGTGTCCGCGCGGCGGACACCTTGATGCAATCGTTTGGGTATTGAGCTGAACTCGCTCTGTCCGCGCCGCGGAATGCTACTGGAGTCGACTAAAGCTTCGTTGGAGTCCGCGCGGCGGACTGTGCGGGAGGTTGGGTTGCAACAACGGCGAGTTGTCCGCCCCGCGGAATGCGTGCTTCGCCGATGCAATTCGCGAAGTGGTGTCCGCCCCGCGGAAAGTGAACAATACTGGGTTGCAACAACGGCGAGTTGTCCGCCCCGCGGAATATCGAAACACGCAATCACCTGTCCGCCCCGCGGACAATCGGAGCCGTTCGACGGCCCCATGGGAGTAGCAAGTTCTCAACCCACTCTGACCTATTGGTCCGAGCCCGCGCAGGGCAGGGGAGCGCTGTTCCCAAATCACCTCTCGGAATCATTTGATCTCCGAAGTAACGCACAGGACGTTCCGATCGATGTTAGTTGCAGACATGCCAAAACTTTGGCGAGTCCCTAACTTTAACCGATCCCACAAAGGAGCTACCCATGAACCGTTTTACCTCCGTAGCAGCTGCTGCAACTCTGTCCCTGTCCCTGGTCGCTGGCCCTGCATTCGCGGCTGAGGCTCAGCCTTCCGACAAGGATGCCAAGGTTGGCTCCTCGGTTGCCTACGCGCAGTGCAAGGTCAAGGCTGAGGCCGCAGAGAAGGAAAAGGAGGCTAAGGCAAAGAAGAAGGCAGCTGAGGCACAGACTGCTGGTGACATCGCTAAGAACAAGGCTGATCAGACTCGTCAGGAGATCCGCGAGGAGCTGACCTCTTCTTCTGACGAGCTGGATTGTGTCAAGGAGCTGATCAACGACAAGGATTACAAGGCAGGCATTCTCGGTCTCCTGATCGGCGTTCCGGCTGCGCTCGTTGCACTTCTTGGTGTCGTTGCTGCAGTCTCCGGCGTCATTCCGGGCATTCAGCTTCCAGCGCTGCCGTTCTAATTCACTTATCGACGCCACATTCTGACCCAGCCTCTCGTATAAGGCTGGGTTTTTCAATTTGATTGGCGCCTATTAATTCCCAGTCAATAGCTCGGCCCCATCAACCCGCTCATGGATCATCTCAGCCCCACACCACACTGTTGAGTGACTATAAATATAGGCACAACATCCCCTGGGGACGCTTCAGACCTGGCAAGTAAGTGGCAGAAATTGAAGCTTCGCCCCTACCAAGACTATGGACCAGTCTAACGTATGTGACGTTATTAAACCCTGTGGCATATACGCGAAAGCGCCCGGCCCGAAACCCGAGCCGAGCGCAAAATCTTGAAATCTACTTTGCGTTCAGTGCCAGAAACGCAAGACCACCAAGAGCCGCAACACCGAGCAAGGAACCCCAGATGATGTCGAAGGTGCGGCCGATAGGCCAATCCTTTTCACGGTCATTGTCGAAAGAGCTTTGCAGTGCAGCGAGACCGAACTCAGCCTCGGCGATTGCCTTCTTGGCGTCAGCTTCGTTCTCGGCAGCGCCAATCTTACCGATCTGCAGAAGGGTCAACGCTGCGACAGACGAAGTGACCTCGTCTCCGCTCGAAGTCTCCCCAGCCTGTGCCGGTACAACAGCGAGCGAGAAGGCAGTGGTGGCTGCGATGGCAGCGGTAGCGAAACGCTTCATGGGAATCTCCTGAATAAATGTTAGAACGGAAGCTGAATGAGGCCTTGCTGAGCAGCGATGCCGCCCACCAAGGCAAGAATGGCGGCAGCAATACCGGTACCGACTAGGATGTCGTAGGTAGTCCCGAGCTTGTAGCCGTTGTTCGCGTCATTCTTATAGGACGACAAGATAATGGCATCGGACTTTTTATTGTTCTCCCCAGCCTTGGTCTTGAATACGCCTGCTTCGGAGGAGCCCTTGAATGGCGCTGACATGCCGATGCCCGGCTTAGCAAACTCAGCTACAGCCAGCAAAACTGCGTAACCGACTGCCTCATCTTCAGAAACCTTCGAAGAAGAGTCATATCCAAAACCCGGAGGGGTCTTATCACCTGCGTTAACAGCACCCGCCGGAACAACAGCGAGCGAAAGGGCAGTGGTGGCTGCGATGGCAGCGGTAGCGAAACGCTTCATGGGAATCTCCTGAATACAGAGGGCGATATTGCCAGGCTTTTAACAACAACCGCTAATGTATCAGGCAGTTTCTAACTCAGCAACACTTCTATTCACAAGACAAGGTTGACGAGCGCCACGTACAACCCCGTGCCGACCAGGATGGAGAGGGCGGGGGAGCGTCGCCAAGCGTGGAGGGCGAGCGTCACGAAGCCGACGAGCACCCCGGTCCACACGGGCTGGTCGGAGCTGGTGAAGGTGTACAGCACGAGGACGATCATGACACCGACGGGCATGTAGAGGCGGAGGAAGTCGAGAAGGGGGCTGCCGTCTAGCCACCCGCGGAAGGCGAAGGGCAGGGCACGCAGAAGCACGGTGACCACGGCGATCGGCAAGATGACGGCCCACACCATGGGCAGATCAACGCCGGCGGGAAGTCCGTTCATCGCTTCCACTCCAATCGCTTATCGACGCCAGGTACCCAGAACCGAACCAGCAGGACCAGGAAGTACGCGATGAGCGCTACCATCAGCATCTGTCCGGGGACGACGAAGGCTGCAACGAGCGCGATCCCAGCGGCGATGAGCACGGCGCTCATGTCGCGGGATGCCTGGAACGCCTCGTAGGCTAGGACGATGAAGAGGGCGGTGAGTGCGAAGTCCATGCCCTCGATTGTGCCGGGAAGGCGTTCGCCGGCGAGCGCGCCGACGAGACCAGACACGACCCAGAGCGCCTGGCACATCACGTGGATGGCGATGAGGCGCGGGCCGGTGTAGCGCGTGGTCTGCTGTCGGGCGCTGATGACGGCGTAGGCTTCGTCGGTTAGTGAATACATCGAATAGAGGCGGCCGAACGTCGAGCGGATCGCGTCCCGCGGGTAGGTGAGGCCGTAGAAGAGGTGTCGGAAGTTCACCATGAAACCGGTCATCGCGGCGGAGGCGGGGCCGACGCCGCCGAGTACCATCGGGATTGCGAGGAACTCGGTGGAGCCGGCGTAGATAAGCATCGAGAAGACCGGTGTCCACCACCAAGCGAACCCGGATTGCACCATGAGCAGCCCAAACGCTAGCCCGAGGGGCACAACGCCGAGCCCGACGAGCCACATGTCGCGCACTCCGAGGCCGAATTCTCGCAATGTTTCACGTGAAACATTCATCTAGTTGTCCTCGATGTCGGATGGGAAGGTGGCGAACAGGGGTAGGGGCATGGGTTGGCGGCGTAGGACGTCGGCCCACAAATCGACACTCGCGGGTGTGATGACGTCGGAGGGGAGGGCCGGGGCGACGTACCAGTCGCCGCGTTCGATCTCCTCGTCGAGCTGACCCGCGTCCCAGGACGAGAACCCGGCGAACAGGCGGAAGCCCTCCAGCAGCCCAGTGAACTGCTCAGCCGACGCATGCATGTTCACGTGCACAAGCTTGTTCGCGAGGCGCGTCAGGGTCGGGTGCTCGGCGATGTCGACGTCGTTGCGCGTGACGCCCAGGCCAACGGCAGCGTTCGGGCTGACGGGTCCGCCGTAATACATCACCGCCGGCTCGCTGGCGAGCGACTCCCACTCGGGCAGCACGTTTACAACGGCGGCGTCGGAACGACGATTCAAGATGACGCCGAGCGTGCCCTGCTCGCCGTGCTCGATAATAAGGACAACGGACCGCGTAAACGAAGGCGCCAGCATCCCGGGTGCAGCGACGAGCAGCATACCGCTGTCGGGTTCCGTGCGCTCGAGTGACGTAAACAGGCGGTCGCCGTAGAAATACTCAGGCATTACGTTCCTCCCACCAAGACTTCAGCGCAGCGACGGCCTCGTCGTGCTCGAGTTCGCCGCGCTCCAGACGTAGTTCCTTCATATACTTCCAGGCCTCGCCGACCTCCGGGCCGGGCTTGAGATCCAGGATCTGCATGATTTCGTTGCCGTCCAGGTCAGGGCGGATCCGCGCGAGGTCCTCCTGCTCGGCGAGCGTCGCGATTCGCTCCTCGAGGTTCTGGTACGCACGCTGCAGGCGGCGCGCCTTGCGTGGGTTTCGCGTCGTGCAGTCGGCGCGCACGAGTTTGTTCAAGCGGCTGAGGAGGTCGCCGGCGTCGGTGACGTAGCGACGCACCGCCGAATCGGTCCACTTGCCTTCGCCGAAACCATAGAAACGCATGTGCAGGAACACCAGTTGGCCGACATCGCTGATGACGTGCTTCGGGTACTTCAGCGCGCGGAGGCGCTTGCGCACCAGCTTCGCACCCACGACCTCGTGGTGGTGGAAGCTCACGCCACCGCCTTCCTTGAGGGCGCGGGTGGCGGGCTTGCCGACGTCGTGAAGCAGCGCAGCGAGCCGCAGCTTGAGGTCGGGGCCGTCGTCCTCGAGCTCGGTGGCCTGTCGAAGCACTGTCAGTGAGTGCGCATAGACGTCCTTGTGCTGCATGTGCTCGTCCTGCTCGAGCTGCAGCGCCGGCACCTCAGGCAGCACGAACTCGGCGATGCCGGTGCGAACCAGCAGGTCAATGCCGTCCCAGGGGGCGATGCCACACATGAGCTTGTCCAGCTCGGCTTGGATCCGCTCGACGGTGATCCGCTCAATCTCACCTGCCATGTCGCGCATCGCGTCGAAGACGCGCGGGGCAACCTCGAAGCCGAGTTGGGAGGCGAAGCGAGCAGCGCGCAGCATGCGCAGCGGGTCGTCGCGGAAGGAAATCTCGGGGGCCTGCGGGGTGTCAAGGCGGCGTTGGAGCAGGTCACTGATGCCATCCACGGGGTCGTGGAAGATTGGGCGAAGTGCGCCGTCGACCACATCGAGCTCGATGGCCATCGCGTTGCAGGCGAAGTCGCGCCGAATGAGGTCGCCGTCGAGGGTGTCGCCGAAGGTCACCTCGGGGTTGCGTGTCACGCCGTCGTACAGGTCGGAGCGGAACGTCGTGATCTCCACCTGCTGGCCCTCGCGCACGGCGGCCACCGTGCCGAACTCGATGCCGGTGTCCCAGGTCGTCTCGCCCCACTCGTCGAGAATTTCCTGCACGGTGGGGGGCAGGGCGGACGTCGTGAAGTCGAGGTCGTGCCCGAGCTTGCCAAGCATCGCGTCGCGCACGGGCCCGCCGACGAGGTAGAGGTGCTCGCCGCGCTCCACGAAGCGCTGGGCGAGGGGCGTCAGCAAGCCACTCAGCTTTTCGACGCCCTCTTCGGCCCGAACCTGCAACGCCGCGACGGCGTTCGGGTCGGAGGGGTCGGGGAGGTCGAACGGGCACCGGTGTGTTTCTTCAGTCTTTGTCACCTCTCACACGATACTTTGCTTCCCTGGTGCTGTTAAGTACCACAAAGGTGGCCAGTACGGATACCATGAATTGAATGACTGAGAACACTCGGCCGAAGCCGGTTCCTCCGTCGGAGCGGAAGTCTTCGAACTCTGGCGGGAAGGGGCGCGGGGACGGCGCTAACTCGAAGGCGGGGGGTGACTCCCCGAAGCGGCGGCGTGGCCGTCGGCGTGGTTCGCACGCCAAAAAGCGGGGGTCGCAGCAGCAGCGTCGCCGCGGGTCGAACCGGCGGGGCAGGGGGACCTCGGCACGCAAGAGGCAGCAGCGGCCGGTGGATTCGTCGCTGGAGACCCGGAACGAGACGAGTGCGGGCGGCCTGGTGGTGTCTGGTATGGCGGAGGCTGTGGACCGGCACGACAAGGTGGACCTGTCGAAGATTTACGTCGCGCTCATTGGGCGGCTGGACCGTCGGGGGCGTCTGTTGTGGTCGATGCCGAAGGGCCACGTGGAGGAAGGCGAGGAGCAGTGGCGCACTGCGGAGCGTGAGGTGTGGGAGGAAACCGGGATTACCGGCGAGGCCTTCAACACGCTCGGTGTGATTGATTATTGGTTCATTTCTGAGGGCGTCCGTATTCATAAGACAGTGCACCACAACTTGTTGCGCTACGTCGACGGGGCGTTTAACGACGAAGACCCGGAAGTCACGGAAGTCGCGTGGGTGCCGATGAACCAGCTGATCGAGCGCCTGGCGTACGCGGACGAGCGCAAGCTCGCGCGGATCGCGGTGAACAGGATGCCGGACTTGGCGCGCAAGGAAGCCGCGGCCGGAAGGTTGACACCGCGATGAGCAGCGTGCGTAGCGGAGCCGCGGCGATTGCGGTGGCGGCGCTGGGCCTGCTTCCGGTCACGGCGGGCGCCCTACCAGCGCCAACGTCGCCCGAGGACCCGGCGGTGGCGTCGCAGTGGGTGAACCCGGCAGTGCGTCCGGGGGAGGGCACCCGCGCGTCCATCACGCTTGTCGACGCCCCCTCGGCACTCAACGTCGGCGAAATGTTTCACGTGAAACTTCGCATCCACAACGACACGGACGCGCCGCTGGCGAACCTGCGCGTGGTCCCACGGCGTGGCCCGGCCACGGGTTCCGTGCTGGACCAGCGCGCGGCGGCGGTCGCCTCGGTGAGCGAGTACGGCCCGGTGGGGCGCGGAGTGGACGTCGATAAGGAGTTGGGCGCGGGGGAGTCGGCAGAGGTCGAGCTGGATGTTGAGCTGCCGGGCGCGGGGACGTACCCGCTGCTGTTCGAACTCAAACAGAACCTGACCACGCTGGATACTGAGCGCTTCCACATCTCGGTGCGCGGCGAGCCGTCGGAGGACCCGGCGCCGACTATGACCGCCCTGTACCCGATCACCGCACCAATTGACATTGTGCCCGGGGAAACAGGGGAGGCGCCGGAGCGCTCCCCGCTGCTGCTGAAGTCGGAGACGTTGGCGAACCAGCTCGCGCCCGGCGGGCGCCTTGAGCGGCTGCTCAGTCAGTACGAGGACGCGGTGGAGGAGCCTGGCGTCGGCTTCGCCACGTGCGTGGGGCTGGACCCGGCCCTCGTGGACACGGTCGCGCGGATGGCAGAAGGCTACCGCGTCACCACCACGCGCCCGCCGGTCGCTGAGGAGCCGAAACGGCTCCGCGACAGCTGGACCACCGACGACACCACCGCCCAGGGCGAGGTAGGCAAGGGACAAGCGGACGCGCAGGCGTGGCTGGAGCAGCTGCGCAGCGTCGCCGCGAAGGGGTGCACGGTGGCGCTGCCGTGGCAGAACGTGGACGTCAACACCCTGGCCCGCACCGGGGACGAGTGGCTGATGCGTGAGGCGTTGGAGCGCGGCCCGTTCGTGCTCGAGCGGGAGCTCGGCACGCCGGGCACGCTCAACGCCGTCATCCCGGGCGCCGGCTACATCACGCCGGACGCGGCCCCCGCCTTCGGCTGGGCCAACCACATCGATTCCGCTATCCCGGAGCACGGGCTGCAGGGGGAGTGGGAGGCTGCTCAGGCGGAGGAGGCGCAGACAAGCGAGGACGGGCAGGCGGCGCTCGACCGCAACGAGCTGCCGGACGCGGCGGACGTGTTCCCGGCAGCACCTGCGAACCCGGTGAAAGTGCTGGCGGCGCGAAGCAGCGTCGACCACCCGGGCCCCGGCAACGCCGCGTGGGTGGCGCCGGGGGTGATGGCGGTGCAGTTCCAGGACTCGCTGGCCTCGGTCTTAGCGACGGTCGGCTCCGCCCCCGCCACCGTCGGCTACTCGAATGACGCGCTGCGGTACCGCTACGAGATGGACTCCCAGCGGGCGCGCGCGATCAATGCGGCCTCCGCGCTCAGGCTGGCGGCGCAAGAAGCGACGCCGGAGGAGCCAGTGTTCGTGAACCCTCCGGCGGGCTGGGACGCGGACTCGGCGGCGCTGCTGCTGGGGACGGTCGCGGAGCTGGTCCGGTCCGGTGAGGTCGCGCCGATGAGTTTCGGAGACTTCCTGAACACGCCCGACCCGGCGGAGGTGCCGGCGGCGACGCGCGTGGGCACGCTGTTTCCGGATCCGACAGTGGTCTCGGACGCGGAGGTGCTGACGGCCTCCCAGCAGGCCGAGTTCACAGATGACTTAACGCAGCTGCTCGCGAACGACCCACAGGTGGCGCTGACGCGTTACGGGTTCACGCTGCCGCTGCGCCGCGATGTGCTGGCGGCCCTGAGTATGCAGGAGCGGCAGTCGCTGTCGCGGTACGACGCCGCCGTGCGCACCACGGCCGAGCGGTTGCGGGGCAGCCGCGACACGTTGCAGGCGCTGCGGGCGTCGGTGACGCTGATCCCGCCGGGCAACGTGTACACGCGGACCTCCCCGTCGAGCCCGCTGCTGATCGTGGCGCAGAACGGGATGCCGCTGCCGGTACAGACGACCATCCGGTTCCAGGCAGCGAGCGGCCCGATCACGCTGCACGTGCCAACCACGATGCGGATCCCGGCCCGCGGCTCGCAGACGGTACAGATGACGGCGGACTACCCGGAGGACCAGCGCAGTATTGACCTGCAGCTGTACCTGGCGGGTACCGACGGCAGTCCGATCTCGCAGCCGGTGAACATTTCTGTGCGCACGGCGGGCGCCGCCGTGGAGGGCTGGGCGCTGGTCACCGGGCTTGGCGTGCTGGTGGTGCTGATGCTGATGTATTCGGTGGGCCGCCGGCGCCGGGCGCGGGCAGCGCCACGCAGCCCAACAACACAGCAACGTTTGGACAATGAACACCCACCTTTGATTGGAGACTGACGTGGTTGAGCAACCTCGGGCTGGTACGCGTGGCCGAATCGTGCCCCCTGCACCGCCGGCGCCGGTGCCCACGCCGCGAGAAAACCCAGAGCTTATCGACGCCACCGAGGCCGAGGCCCCGGACCGTTCGACGCTGACCGCGGACCCTTCGGCGGCGGTGCCGAATCCCGCCCCGGAGAGCAATTCCGTGGTGCGGGCGACGGGGTCGATGGCGATCGCGACGCTGATTTCGCGCATCACGGGCTTCATCCGCACGGTGCTGATCGGCGCCGCGTTGGGCCCGGCGGTGGCGTCGGCATTTAATACGGCGAATACGCTGCCGAACATTATTACGGAGATCGTGCTGGGGTCCGTGTTGACGGCGCTGGTGGTGCCGGTGTTGGTGCGCGCGGAGAAGGAGGACCCGGACCACGGGGAGCGCTTTATCCGCCAGCTGTTCACGCTGACGCTGACGCTCCTGACGGTGGTGACCATCATCGCAGTGGCCGCCGCGCCGCTGCTGACTCGCGTCTTCCTCGACGATGAGGGCCAGGTGAACGTCGCGCAGTCGACGTCGTTTGCGTATTTGGTATTGCCGCAGATTTTCTTCTACGGCATGTTCTCGCTGTTCATGGCGGTGCTGAATACGAAGGAGCATTTCCGGCCGGGTGCGTGGGCGCCGGTGGCGAACAACGTGGTGTCGATTGCGGTGCTGCTGGGGTACATGATGTTGCCGGGCAGTTTGAATCCCGCGGCGCCGGCGTCGATAGCGAATCCGCATGTGCTGCTGCTGGGCGTCGGCACGACGTTGGGTGTGGCGGTGCAGTGCCTGATTATGCTGCCGGCGCTGCGCAAGCTCGGCATTAACCTGCGGCCGCTGTGGGGTATTGACGACCGCCTCAAGGTGTTCGGCGGGATGGCCCTGGCGATCGTGACTTATGTGGGGATTAGCCAGGTCGGCTACATCGTGACCACGCGTATCGCGTCGATGGCGAGCGACGCCGCCCCGATTATTTACCAGCAGCACTGGATGCTGCTGCAGGTGCCCTACGGCATCATTGGCGTCACGTTGCTGACGGCGATCATGCCGCGCCTGTCCCGCAACGCCGCCGACGGTGATGACGCCGCGGTGGTCCGGGACTTGACGCTGGGCACGAAGCTGACGTTCATCGCCCTGATCCCGATCATTGTCTTTATGACGGCGCTCGGCCCGGACATCGGGCACGCGCTGTTCGCCTACGGCAACTTCGACGGCGGCACGGCCCGCACGCTGGGCCTGACGGTGAGCTTCTCCGCGTTCACCCTGATCCCGTACGCCCTGGTGATGCTGCACCTGCGCGTGTTTTATGCCCGGGAGGAAGCGTGGACGCCGACGTTCATCATCGCCGGCATCACGATTACGAAGGTGGTGCTGTCGTATCTTGCACCGCTGGTTGCGGACTCGACGCAGTCCGTGGTGGTGCTGTTGGGTGCGGCGAACGGCTTCGGTTTCGTCGCCGGCGCGGTGATCGGCGCGCTGTTGCTGCGTCGTAAGTTGGGCACGCTGGAGGCCCGCTCGGTGCTGCACACATCGCTGTGGGCGACGGCCTCGGCGCTGATCGGTATCGCGGTGATGTTCCTGGTGCGCTGGCTCGTGCGCGATGTCGCGGGTATCGACGCCCCATCCTTCCTCGGCGGCCTCATCGGCCTGCCGTCGCTGGGCTTCTTGCTTGAGGTGATGGTCCTCGGCGTGCTGTTCGTGGTGGCGACGGGCCTGGTGCTGTCGCGCTCTGGCCTGCCGGAGGTGCAGAACTTGGGCCGCGCGCTGGCCCGCATCCCGGGCATGGGCCGCTTTATCCGCCCGAACGAGGACGCCGCGATCGAGGTCGGCGAGGTGGACCTGCGGGATGTGTCGCAGCAGTTCCTGGCCGCCGATACGTTCAATGCGTCGCCGGTGCCGCCGCCGATGTCGGCTGGTGTCGTGCGTGGTCCGCGTTTGGTGCCGGGTGCGTCGGTGTCGGATGGCCGCTTCCGCCTCATCCGCGATCACGGCTCCACGACGGGCGCGCAGTTCTGGCAGGCCCGCGAGGTGTCGACGGGCCGCTCCGTGGCGCTGACGTTCGTCGATACGACGGGCATGGCCCCGATGGCTCCGGCGACGCCGCGCCAGGCCGCTATCGATGCCGCGGGTGTGTCGCGCCGCACGCGCAAGCTCGCGATGTTGCGCCACCCGGCGCTGCCGGAGAACATCGAGATCGCGTCGTATCGCACCGGCGCCCTCGTAGTCGCTGACTGGGTGGAGGGCTCCTCGGTCCGCGCGGTCGCCGAGTCAGGCCAGACGTTGCACACGGACGCGGTGGCGAACGCGCTTGCCCCGTTGGCGGGCGCGATCGCCGCGGCGCACGAGGCTGGGGTGCCGCTCGGGTTGGATAACCGCCAGCGCCTCCGTATCGACCGCGAGGGCCACGTGCGCCTCGCGTTCCCGGCCGTCTTGCCGGACGCCTCCGCCGCCGACGACGCCGACGCCTTTGCCTCCGCGCTGCAGCTGCTGACCACCAACGTCGACTCCGATGACCTCGCGGATGTCGCCAGCACCACCCGCGCCCTCGTCGACGCCGACGCCATCGAGTCCCACGACTTCCGCGAACTCGAGCGCCAGCTCACCCGCGACGAAGCCGAGGACGCCCCCGCCGAAGCTATCGAACCCGTCGAGCCGGTCGAGGAGCAGTCTGAGGAGCCGAAGGACCTGCGCGGCGGTTTCGGATCTCGCCGTTACGGTCCGGTCACACTCGCGGTGTTGCTGTCGCTCGCGGTTGGCGCGGTGATCATCATCGCGGCGCTCACCGCGTACCTGGTCGGCTTCCTCTCCGGCGACGACACGAACGCACCCGTCACGGTGGACTCGGTCCAGACCGGGGTAGAGGAGGTCGAGGAGGAGGTCACGGGTCTGCCCGTGTTGCTCACCCCGATGCGCGCGACCATCGAAGGTGCTTCCGCGCCCGAGCTTGTCGACGCCGACCGCTCCACCACCTGGACCGGCTCAGACAACGTGAGCGTCGAGCTCCGACCCGCCAAGGGCGCGACCGCCCGCAAAGGGTTCACCCTGGAGCACGTGATCGTCGATACTCCGTCCAACGGCGACAGCTTCCGGATCTACGGCCTGCCCGCCGGCGCCTCGTGGAACGGCGACGTCGCAGACCTGCCGCTGCTTAAGGAGGGCACGTTCCTCAACGGCGAAAACGGCATCGACGTGGAGGACTCACCGGAACTCACCGGCTTGGTCCTCAACGTCTCCGGCCAGGACATCATCCTCCGGGACGTCACCCTCATCGGGCGCACTAGCCTCCGATGATGTCCACCATGGTGGACAAAAAACGCTTCCTCTTCCGGCGCTGATGCATCACACTGGATGCATCAGCAATGGGAGGGTGCATCATGCGCAGAAAAACGGACCACCAACTCGTCCACGACTACATCGCAGGCGACATCCACGCCTTCAACCTCATCGTCCGGCGCCACGAACGCAACATGCTCAGCGTCGCCCTTCGCTACTCACGCAATGAGTGCGACGCCGAAGACATCGTCCAAGACGCCCTGCTCAAGGCGTCCCGTCACCTGTATGGCTTCCGCTTCGAGTCGAAGGTGTCTACCTGGCTATACCGGCTGGTCGCCAACGCAAGCTTGGACCACCAGCGCCGACGCAAGGCCGAGTACACCGTGTCCCTCGACGACAACGATGAGCTCTCCCAGGACAAGGATCCCCGCCTGGCCCACGACCCGACCGCTCACCTCGACCGCCTTATCGCCGTCAAGGACGCGCTGCGCGTCGTACCGGAGGCGCACCGGAAGGCTGTCTTCCTCATCGATATCATGGGCATGTCCCTGCAGTCCGCCGCCGACACCTGCGGCGTCCAGCCCGGCACCATGAAGTCGCGCCGCGCCCGAGCTCGCGCCATGATGCTCGAGCACATGGAAGAGGTCTGTTAGCTCCTCGCTGGGGACTCGCACCACATTCCAGGATTTTGACCATCCCCGAGGCGTTTCCCCAGGTCGCGTGCTTCGCGTGGGGGAATTTGGTGTCCAGGAAACGGGGCGAGTGACAAAAGACGCAATTCGAAAAAACGCGACCTACATACCTGCAGGTCGCAAAAGGGCTAGGCAACAAGGGGTGTGTCTTTTGGCACTGGGTCCCATCAAGGAGACACCAAATTCCTGCTTTCCAGCAGGACGCTCGGCGTTTCCCCAGGTCGCCAACCCCTCAAGCGGGAATCTGGTGCGCATGCCAAAAGCACACGTCTGGAACAAACAGTAGACTGGCTACGTTTACACCCCTGACAGAGCAAATCTACGAGGAGTTTCCATGACCAACGAGGCCAGCGAACAAACAGAACAAATTCATGACGTGATTATTGTCGGCTCGGGCCCGGCGGGGTACACGGCAGCGCTGTACGCGGCGCGTGCGGAGCTGAACCCGTTGGTGTTTGAGGGTTACGAGTACGGCGGCGAGCTGATGAACACCACTGAGGTCGAGAACTTCCCTGGCTTCAAAGATGGAGTGATGGGCCCGGATCTGATGATGCAGATGCGCGATCAGGCGGAGAAGTTCGGCGCGCGCCTGGAGTCGGAGCTGGTGGACAAGGTTGATCTCAGCGGTGACGTGAAGAAGGTGTTCGTGGGGGATGACGTCTACCAGGCCCGCGCGGCCATTCTCGCTACTGGTGCGGCACCGCGTCACCTGGGCATTCCGGGTGAGGCTGAGCTGACGGGTCGCGGTGTGTCCACGTGCGCGACCTGTGACGGCTTCTTCTTCAAGGATCAGCACATTGCCGTTGTCGGTGGTGGGGATTCGGCGATGGAGGAAGCGACGTTTTTGACCAAGTTTGGGTCGAAGGTCTCCATTATTCACCGTTCGGAGAACTTCCGCGCGTCGCAGATTATGTTGGAGCGCGCCCGGGCGAATGAGAAGATTGAGTTTATTACGCATTCGGTGGTCGAAGAGGTCGTCGAAAAGGATGGCAAGGTTGGCGGCCTGAAGGTGCGCAACGTGCAGTCGGGCGAGGAGTCGGTGCTGGACGCGACGGCGTTGTTCGTGGCGATTGGGCACGATCCGCGTTCGGCGTTCCTGGAGGGCCAGGTGGCCACGGACGAGGGCGGGTACGTCCTTGTCGACGCCCCTTCGACCCGCACGAACGTGCCGGGCGTGTTTGCGTGTGGCGATTTGGTGGATAACCACTATCGTCAGGCGATTACGGCGGCTGGTTCGGGGTGCCGGGCGGCGTTGGATGCGCAGCATTTCCTTGCGGCGCTTTAGAATAGAAAGAACTGTGTTCAAGGAGGAACGATGAGTGCACCTGTTGATGTGACGAAGAATACGTTTAAGGCTGAGGTCGTTGAGGCTTCGACGCCGGTGTTGGTGGATTTTTGGGCTGAGTGGTGCGCTCCGTGCCGGAAGTTGTCGCCGACGCTGGATGAGATTGCGTCTGAGCTGGATGGCAAGGTGAAGGTCGCGAAGGTGAATGTGGATGAGGAGCGTGAGCTGGGGATGATGTTCCAGGTCATGTCGATTCCGACTGTGTTGATCTTCAAGGATGGCCAGAAGGTGGATGAGTTTGTGGGGGCGCTCCCGAAGGCGCAGATCGTCCAGAAGGTTGAGTCGTATCTGTAGGCTGTCCGTCGTAGGATGGACTGCATTGTTGGTTTTGTAGAAAGGTGCCCAGTGGGTGACATTCTCCGCGTAGGTGATTCGAGTGCTCGCGTGGCCGAGGCGCGTGCGACGCTTGCGCGTTTGGGCATGTTGGAGGACTTCGATGGGGACATCGAGGACTTCAACTCGCGGCAGTTCACTCCCGACGAGATGCTTTTCGACGCCCCTTTGGCGGAGTCCGTGAAAGCATTTCAGCAGTCGCGGGGAATTATGCCGACTGGCGCTATCGATGACTTGACGTTGCGTGAGCTGCGTGAGGCGTCGTATACGTTGGGGGCGCGTGTGTTGCAGTACCAGCCGAATCAGGAGCTGGTGGGCGACGACGTGGGGCAGTTGCAGACGCAGCTGCATGAGCTGGGGTTTTATTCGGATCGTGTGGATGGGCGGTTCGGTCCGCGCACGCACGAGGCCGTGGTGAATTACCAGCTGAACTCGGGCTTGGAAGACGATGGGGTGTGTGGCCCGGATACGTTGCACGCGTTGAGCCTGTTGGGCCGCCGGATTACGGGCGGTTCGGCGCACGCGATTCGTGAGCGTGAGCATGTGCGCGCGGCTGGCCCGCAGTTGGCGGGCAAGCGCGTGGTGATTGACCCGCATCTTGGTGGTGCGGATAAGGGCGCGCTTGTCGACGGCCCCTTCGGCCAGATCACGGAGGAGGAGATCCTGTGGGATTTGGCGCAGCGCGTGGAGGGCCGCATGATTGCGGCTGGTGTGGAGACGATTATTTCGCGTCCGCGTGGTGATAATCCGTCGTGTAAGGAGCGCGCCGATTTGGCGAACGGCTTCGACGCCGACTTGGTGATTTCCCTGCAGTTGGACCGTTATGCCAATGAGAAGGCGAATGGTGTGGCCACGTTCTACTTCGGTTCGGAGAACGGGACGTCGTCGATGACGGGGGAGACGCTGTCGGGCTATATTCAGCGTGAGATTGCGGCGAGGACGTCGCTACGTAATTGCTGGAATCATGCCCGGACGTGGGAGATGCTGCGGATGACGCGGATGCCGTCGGTGGAGATCGTGGCTGGGTATGTCACGAATCCGCACGATGTTGAGGTGGTGACGGATCCGCAGCAGCGTGACGCGATCGCGGAGGCGATTGTGGTGGCGGTGAAGCGCCTGTACTTGCTGGATTCTGATGACCAGCCGACAGGCACCTACTCCTTCCAGGATTTGCTCCGCCAGGAGCACCTGTAGTTAGTCGGTGCCCTGGATGAGGCCCATGATGCGCTCGAAGTCCTGACGGTCGCCGAATTCGACGACGATTTTGCCTTTCCGTTTGCCCATGGTGACGGAGACTTTGGTGTCCCATTCGTCGGCGAGTTGGTCGGCGGCCCGGGTGAGGTATTCGGGCTGGGGGACGGGTTCGCGGCGTTTCTTCTGTGGGACGCCGCCTTCGTTATTCATGAGCGTGACGGCTTCTTCGGTGGCGCGGACGCTTAAGCCCTCGGAGACGATGCGTTCGGCGAGCAGGGTCTGACCGTTGGAGGTCAGGGCGTCGCTGCCGAGCTTGAGGCCGAGCAGCGCACGGGCGTGACCTGCGGAGAGAACACCGGCGGCGACGCGGCGCTGCACCGGCACCGGGAGGCGCAGGAGGCGGATCGCGTTGGTGATCACCGGGCGGGAGCGGCCGAGTTTGTCGGCGAGTTGCTCCTGGGTGACGCCGAACTCTTCGAGAAGTTGCTGGTAGGCGGCGGCTTCTTCGAGTGGGTTGAGTTGGACGCGGTGGATGTTTTCCAGGAGGGCGTCGCGAAGCATGTCCTGGTCGGAGGTTTCGCGGACGATGGCTGGGATGTGCTTCAGGCCGGCTTTGGAGGCGGCGCGCCAGCGGCGCTCGCCCATGATGAGCTCGAAGCCCTCTGGGGTGTCGCGGACGACGATGGGCTGCAGCAGGCCGAACTCGCGGATGGAGTGGACCAGCTCGTTAAGGTCGTCTTCGTCGAAGACCTGGCGGGGCTGCTTCGGGTTCGGGATGATCTGCCCGACCGCGATTTCCTGGTAGCGTGCGCCGACGGGCACGGGTTGCATAACGTTCTCTGGCGTGGCGCCGACGGTTGGCGCGCCCGCGACCTTGGGTCGCTTTCCGCGGGGCGGAAGCTTGTCGCCGCCACCGGAAGCACCGGAAGCTCCCGAAGCCCCGGCGGCGCCGAAGATCACGTCGGAGGCTTTGCCGCCGATGCCGCCGGTTTTGCCGGTTTTGTCGGTCGCGGCCGGTGCCTGCGGGATGAGTGCTGCTAGTCCGCGGCCGAGGCCGCCTTTACGCTCTTGTGCCATGGTTATTCCTCGCCCTCGTCAAGTTGTTGGGCCACCTGGGGGCTGACTCCAATGGGCCCCGTGGTGGCGTGTGGTTGGTAGTCGCCGCGTGTTGCCAGTTCGCGGGCGGCGTCGTAGTAGGCCAGCGCTCCGCTGGAGAGTGGGTCGTAGTCGATGACGGTTTGGCCGTAGCCGGGCGCCTCGGAGACCTTCACGGAGCGCGGGATGACGTTGCGCAGCACCACTTCGCCGAACTGGTTGCGCACTTCGCCGGCGACGTCCGCCGCGAGGCGCGTGCGGGCGTCGTACATGGTGAGCACGATCGCGGAGATGTGCAGGTTGTGGTTGAGGTGCTCGCGGATCATGCCGATGTTGCCGAGCAGCTGGCCGACGCCCTCAAGCGCGTAGTACTCGCACTGGATGGGGATCATGACTTCGTCGACGGCGGTCATGGCGTTGATGGTGAGCAGCCCGAGCGATGGTGGGCAGTCGATGAAGACGTAGTCGAAGTTGTGCTCCTCGAGGAAGCCGCGCCGGATGGCGTCGTGCAGCCGGTATTCGCGGCGCACCATGGACACCAGCTCGATTTCGGCGCCGGCGAGGTCGATGGTGGCGGGGATGCAGTAGAGGTTCTCGTTGTTGGCGTGCGCCTGCAGTGCTTCCTCGGGCGTTGCTTCGCCGATGAGGACTTCGTAGCTGGAGGTGGTGCCGGAGGTGTGCTCGGCACCGAGCGCGGTGGAGGCGTTGCCCTGCGGGTCCAGGTCGATGACGAGGACGCGCATGCCTTGGCGGCTCAGTGCCGACGCCATATTCACCGATGTCGTCGTCTTGCCGACGCCGCCCTTCTGGTTCGCAACGGTGAACACGCGGGTGTGCGCGGGGCGTTGCAGCGTGGCGTTGTCCATGCTGGTGGTGTTCCTTTCCGCTATTTCCGCACGATTCGGATGAGGGTGGTCGGCTGGTCGAGGACGTCGGCGCCAACCTGGAAAATGTTCGGCGTGATCCCCCCGGCTTTCGCAATCGCCCGCGCGTCGCGTTCTAGTTCTTCTGCAACACTAGCGCCTTTCAGCGCCAACATCGAGCCCCCGCGGCGCACCAGTGGAAGGCTCCAGCCGGCGAGCTTGCCCAGGGGCGCGACCGCGCGGGAGGTGACCACGTCGAACTGCCCGCCGGGCTGCTCCTCGGCGCGGCCGCGGACGACGGTGACGTTGTCCAATCCCAGCTCGTCTTTGACCTCGGCGAGGTACGTGGAGCGCTTCAGCAGCGGCTCGATAAGGGTGAACGAGACGTCGGGACGGGCGATGGCCAGTGGGATGCCGGGCAGCCCTGCGCCGGAGCCGATGTCAGCGACGGTGGTGGCGTCGTCAAGTGCTTCGGAGACCACCGCACAGTTGAGGATGTGCCGTTCCCACAGGCGGCTGACTTCTTTGGGGCCGATGAAGCCGCGCTCGGCGGCGGTTGTGGCGAGCGATTCGTGGTAGGCCTCGGCGAGCGGCAGGCGGTCGCCGAAGATGGTGGCGGCTGCTGTGGGTAGTGCTGACACGGCTGTGTACTCCTTTGAATTTTTAGTCTGGCATCGACTCTAGTAAAAGTAACGCCCCCAGCAAACACTTGCTGGGGGCTGAAGGCAGTCAGCTACTTGCCTTGCTGCTTGCGCTGCTTCTTGCTGCGCTTGTCCACCTTGCGTGCACCGACAACGGGAGCGGAGGCGCGCTTGGCTTCTGCCTTGGCGCGCTCCTCGGCCTCTTCCTCGGCGTCCATCTTGGCGAAGACGATGCGGGTCTGGAAGAAGGTCCACACGTTGTTGGCCAGCATGTAGAACAGCAGGCCGATGTGCCACAGGAAGCCGGACGCGATGATCATGACCGGGAAGACCCAGAGCATCATCTTGTTCATCATCTGCATCTGCTGTTGCATCATGGCGGCGTTGTCACCGGATGGGGTGTTGACCTTGCCGGCGGCGCGGCGTGCGGCCTGACGGTTCATGGACATCCGGGCGTTGAGGTGGGTAAACGTCGCGGAGATGAGCACGAGCGGCAGGCACACCATGATGATGTTGGCGCGGGTGAAGTCCAGGCCGGTGAACGCCGCGAAGGCGTCTTCTGGCATGGACATGTACGCGGAGAGCGGCACGCCGAAGAAGTCGGCGTCCAGGAAGGAGCGGACGTCTTCTGGGGAGAACGCGTAGTTGGCCAGGTTGCGGTTTTCTTCAACGCTCAGTCCCAGCTGGTTGGGGCCGGTGCCGGTGCGGTTGAAGGAGCGCAGCACGTGGAACAGGCCGATGAACACGGGCATCTGCGCCAGCGGGACGATGCACGAGGCGAGCGGGTTGGTGCCCATCTCCTTGTACAGCTTCTGCGTCTCTTCCGCCATTTTCTGCTGGTCGTTCTTGTACTTTTGGCGGATTTCCTGCATCTTCGGCTGCATTTCCTGCATCTTGCGCATGGACCGCATTTGGTTGACCATGGGCTTGACCAGCAGGGTTCGCAGGGTGAAGGTGAGGAAGACGATGGACAGGATCCATGACAACGCCGAGTCTGGCGAGAGGATGAAGCCGAATACTTTGTGCCAGAACCACAGCACCCAAGAAATCGGCCAGTAGATGAAATTCAGCACTTTGGGGTGTTTCTCCTCGTTGGTTACTTGGTGGTCGTTCCTGTGGACGCGTCCGTACCGCTGCCGGGTACTGGGTCGAACCCGCCGGGGTGCCAGGGCCCACATTTGCAGATGCGGGCCACGCTGAGCAGGGTGCCTTTGATGGCACCGTGTCGCGCGACCGCTTCGAGTGCGTAGGCGCTGCACACTGGCATGAAACGACACGTCGCACCCATCTTAAGGGGTGAGAGGTACTTTTGGTAGCAGCGTACGGCTTTCACGAGTGCCCGCGCGGCCGCGGTTGGTGGTGCGGGGATGCGTTGGCCTAGGAAGTTGTAGTACGCCATTTGTCCAGGGCTTTGCGCAGCGCGGCGTCGTAGTCGTGTGCGAGTTGCGCGCTCGTGGCGGTGGCTGAGGCGGGCAGGGCTCTCACCACGACGTCGTGGTGCAGCTCCAGCTTATCGACGCCCCCTCGCAGCACATGCCGCAGTTTCCGAGACACCGCGTGCCTGGTCACCGCGTTACCGACCTGCTTGGACACGATCAGTCCGAAGCGCGGCCCGCCGTGCAGCGCGACGGCGTCGTCGGCCCGGGAGCGGACGTGGACGATTAAAGTGCGAGACCCCGCGCGCACTCCTTTCCTCATGGTCTGCCGGAAGTCGGCAGAGGAGGAGAGTTTGTGCGGGCGGGGTAACACGATGTCGCTGCGCTTCGGGCGTTTATGCCGTCAGGCTTGCGCGGCCCTTCTTGCGGCGCGCGGAAACGATTGCGCGGCCGGCGCGGGTGCGCATGCGGGCACGGAAGCCGTGCTTGCGTGAACGACGGCGGTTGTTTGGCTGGAAAGTCCGCTTAGACACGGTGGACTCCTTATAAGAGGTCACGACGGCCAGCGGGAACCCGCCGCGGTGTGCGACGCATTCCCTCCCGGGGTAGTAGCCGTCCCGGAATTGTAATGTTCAGGTTGAGATTGCCCGGCCGCGGCGCGTTGTGCGCGTTGACCTGCATGCATCACCTTCGCTGACTCGCCCTGGGTGGGCGGCCCGGTGCACTGCGTAGATGGTGCTCTCAAGCACACCGTGGGCATGTTGCTTCGCGCCCGTGGTGTGACAGACTACGCCAGACTACGCGAAAAACCGCTGGTTGTTCAAATCGACACACTGTCTTTTGCGCCGGGTGGGGCGCAGGTCCATTCGTTTACCCCCGTAATTACAAAGGTGTACTTTCGCGCAGGTGGTTGCGCATTTTCGAACACCGGGGGCCGCGCTATCACCGGCCTGACGCGCGATTACTTCCCAACACGCGTACGCAATGTTCGAGATTTCCTGTGAATCACATCCGTGAAACGAGTTATCCACAGGGTTGTGGCGTGCGGGCTGTTAGACATTGCAAGCTCACACCGGGTAACAATGATAAAGCACCACAATTACACACGTTCTTTCTCCACATTGCTGTGGATAACTGTGAACAACAGGTTGAGACTTTGCGGCGTAATTTGTAATTACAGCAGGTCACAGCCGGTAAAAGTTCCGTGAAAAGTTATCCACAGGGGAGGGGGAAGGCTGTGGACAACTTGCTCACCGAAGTTATCCACAGGTGTGGACAAGTCTGTGGAAGATACTGGTGAGACGCAGGTTTTGGAATTACAAAATCTGTGAAACAGCGGTGGAATGTACGTGAAATTCCACAGTTGTGACGAACGTCACTAAATGACATGTCGGATTAGGAGGAGAGCGGG